>OY787533.1:3911000-4211846 GCA_963678925.1 uncultured Acidaminobacter sp.
AGCCTTACGAGCAAGCTTTTGTACGTGGTTGAACTTTTCAGTTGCCACAGCTTTGTCGCCAGCTTCTAGAGCTTCCATGAAACGCTTTTCAGCAGTCTTAAGAGCAGACTTGCGAGATTTGTTCATTTCAGTCTTCTTAGAGATAACTTTAATTCTCTTCTTTGCAGATTTGATATTAGCCATTTTCAGTTTCACCTCTCTTTCATTTGAAGCAAGATCCTTGAAATACTGTATGCAACAGTGTTTCTCATGACTTTGCATTCAATAGTCAACAAAAAGAATTATAACACTCTTTTTTCCCTAAAACAAGAAAATAATCACGGAATCCACAAAATTAATAAATTTCAAATTGTCTGAAAATAAGCCATGTTAGGTTATGGGCGGTTTTCTTACTTTTCAATACTGGGTGTTTAGTCTAAAGCATCTTTATGATATAATATATCAGAATGTGCACTTGTAAAGTCAATTATCGAAGTGCACTAATTTTTATTGCACAGCTATCCTGTCGCTTAAATTGGATAAACCCTATGATTGAAAGAGCTGGACAGGATTCAATAGAGGAGGATGAAAATGTCGAATCGTCAAGATAAGATTCGTAATTTCAGTATTATCGCCCATATCGATCACGGCAAGTCAACGCTTGCAGATAGACTGATTGAAAAGACTGGTCTTCTGACACAGCGAGAGATGCAAGATCAGATTATGGATACGATGGATCTGGAAAGAGAACGTGGCATCACAATCAAGCTTAATACAACGCGTCTCATATATAAGGCAAATGATGGTCAAGAATATACACTGAACCTGATTGACACACCGGGACACGTCGATTTTACCTATGAAGTATCAAGATCGCTTGCAGCCTGTGAAGGCGCCCTGCTTGTTGTCGATGCAACTCAGGGTGTTGAAGCGCAAACACTTGCGAATGTACACCTTGCTGATCAGCAGGGTCTGGAAATTCTGCCGGTCCTTAATAAGATTGACCTTCCGAGTGCGCGTCCTGATGAAATCCGAACTGAAATCGAAGATGTAATCGGAATCATTGCAGAAGATGCGCCTGAGGTTTCAGCAAAATCTGGACTTAATATTGAAGATGTACTTGAGCTGGTTGTAAAGTCAGTGCCACATCCGACGGGAGACCAGTCAGCACCACTTAAATGCCTTATTTTCGACTCGGTATATGACAGCTATAAGGGTGTTGTAGCATCGGTACGTGTTTTTGATGGCGAAGTCAAAAAAGGCGATATGATGGTGATGATGTCTACTGGAAAGACATTTGAAGTTGTCGAGGTGGGTGTGTATACACCTGGCCCACTGCCTCAGCCAAAGCTTCAGGCAGGTGATGTTGGATACATTACAGCTTCTATTAAAGACGTGAAGAACTGTCAGGTCGGCGATACAATCACACTTAAGAACAATCCTACGCCAACGCCACTTCCGGGCTATAAAAAAGCAACGCCAATGGTTTACTGTGGTCTTTATCCGGCTGAAGGCGAGAGCTACGACGCTATTCGCGACGCACTTGAAAAGCTCCAGCTAAATGACGCGGCCCTTTCTTTTGAGCCAGAAACATCGGTAGCCCTTGGATTTGGTTTCAGATGTGGTTTCCTGGGACTCCTGCATCTTGAAATCATGCAGGAACGTCTTGAAAGAGAATTTGACCTGGATATTATTGCGACAGCACCGGGTGTAATCTATAGAGTCACGAAAACTGACGGTGATGTCATCATGGTACAGAATCCGTCAAACCTGCCACCGCAAACGGAGATTTCCATGATGGAAGAGCCGATTGTAGACGCGAAAATTTTCATTCCTAGCGAATACGTTGGTAATGTTATGGAGCTTTGCCAGCAGCGTCGTGGTACAATGCTGCACATGGATTATCTGGATGAGCGCAGGGTTATGCTCCACTATGATCTGCCGCTCAATGAGGTTATCTATGATTTCTTTGACGCTCTCAAAACAAAGACTAGAGGATATGGTTCTCTGGACTATGAAATGAAGGGGTATGCGGAGTCAGATCTTGTAAAGATGGATATCCTCCTGAACAAGGAAAACATCGATGCCTTCTCCATGATTGTTCATAAGTCAAAAGCAGAATACCGTGGTCGTCAAATCTGTGAAAGACTTAAGGATGTTATTCCAAGACATCAGTTCGTCATTCCGATTCAGGCCGCAATTGGCAACAAGGTTATCGCGCGAGAGACAATCAAGGCACTGCGTAAAGACGTACTTGCCAAGTGTTACGGTGGCGATATCTCCAGAAAGAAAAAACTTCTTGCCAAGCAGAAGGAAGGTAAGAAGAGAATGCGTCAGATGGGTAATGTTGAAGTGCCACAGCAGGCATTCCTTACAGTACTCAAGTTTGATGAAGAGAAATAGAGGACGCATAAGTCAGGTACTGATTGATCCAATGACAATGCGTATAGAGTCACTAAGTGTTTAAATTTGGGACTGCATCAGGGTTGCGCACACTTGAAAAGTGCCGTGTGAATTCACGAATCTTTTCGCTGTAAGCAGGACTGATGCAGTCTTTTTAGATTACTGAAATGAGGATTTCCATGAAGGAAAAAGCTACTTCACTTTACATACACATACCATTTTGTGCGCAGAAGTGCGCATATTGTGATTTCGTTTCGTTTAGGACAGATGACGCATTTAGAGCGGCCTATATGGCAGCCTTGTGCAAGGAACTCGAAATGATTGGTGACAATGATGCGAAGCCAGGGCTGAAAACCATTTTTATCGGGGGCGGGACACCGAGTCTTTTAAGTGTGCCTGAAATCGAAAAACTCAGCCAGAGACTTAACGAGAGCTTTGACATGCGTCAGGTTGTGGAGTTTTCCATAGAAGCCAATCCAGGAACACTAAATCAAGAAAAGTTGTTGGCATGGCGAAAAGCCGGTGTGAATCGGGTTTCAATGGGTGTTCAGAGTATGGATGATCAGATGCTCAAGACCCTGGGACGAATTCATAGCTCAGCAGCTGCAAGGCAGTCATTTGAGCTACTTAGAAATACTGGCTTTGATAATATCAACTTGGATGTCATGTTTGGACTTCCGGGACAAACAGAGGAAAACCTTCTGCAGACCCTAGATGAAATCATAGCCTTAAATCCGGAGCATATCTCAGCATATAGCTTGAAAATTGAAGATGGTACACCCTTTGACAAACTCTATTCAAAGGGGCTGATTGAATTGCCAAGTGAGGAAGAAGACCGTGAAATGTACCATAGCCTGGTTCGTAAGCTGAATCAAGCCGGGTACAGGCAATATGAAATCTCAAACTTTGCAAAACCCTCAAGAGCGTGCAAGCACAATCTTGTTTACTGGAAAGGCGAACCGTACTATGCTGCAGGTCTTGCAGCCCATGGGTATACAGAGGGTATTCGAACTGGAAACTATGCAGATTGGGACAAGTACCAGGCAGCCCTCAATGCTGGAGATTTGCCTGTAGAGAGTCAGGAGACAATATCAGACAGTGAGGCGGCTTTCGAATATATCATGCTGGGACTGCGGCTGAATGAAGGTGTTGATCTTAAAGCATACAGGAGCAAGTTCCAAGAAGATTTGCTGAAGCAATATGCAGAAGTAATTGCATCTCAGGTTCAGCAAGGGACCCTGATTGTAGAAAATGATTTTCTAAGGCTAAGTCAGTACGGAATGGACATTGCAAATACAGTTATTGCAGAGTTCCTATAAGGTGATCAAGGTTTTTAAGGGCTTTTCTGTTTGAAAATAAATACAAATATCTCTTGACAGGAAACCGGTTTCCAATTACACTTTAATCAGATTATGAGGTGATATTTTGAAAGTTACTATTAATGACATCGCAAAAATGGCGGGTGTTTCAAAAGCAACAGTTTCTCGTGTTTTGAACGACTCCAAGCCGGTAAGCGAAGAAATCAGGCAGAAAGTTCTTGATGTCATCGAAAAGACAGAGTATCAGCCAAGCAGTGTTGCACGCAGTTTGACAACGCGAAAGACCAAGCTTATTGGTGTGCTCATTCCAGATGTGTCCAATCCTGTATTTTCAAAAATCATTGAGGGTATAGAGTCGGAAGCCAATAAGCATGACTATAACATTCTGCTTTGTAACTCCAGGTACAGTGAAGAGAAGGAACTGAAATATCTCGACATTCTTAAGGACAAAGAAGTAGATGGCATTATTTTGAACAGTTATCATGCATCAGACAAGGTTTCTAAAAAACTTAAGGCCATAGATAAGCCCACTGTTTTGATTGGTACGCAGCTTGATCAAACAACGTATCCAATTGTAAGAATCGACAATGAAAAGGCAGCGTATGAGGCAGTCTCCTTTCTCGCAAGCTCTGGACATTGTAAAATAGGTATGATTCATGGTCCTAAGCATGATCCGATTGCAGGCATAGCACGGTTCAAGGGCTACTGCGCCGCACTGGATGCACATGAAATCCAGCTGGATGAGAAACTGCTCTATGAAGGCCATTTTAAACTCATGGACGGCTATGAAGGGGCTCAAAAGCTCATTAAAATGAATCCTGAAATGACAGCACTTTTCTGTGCCAATGACGAAATGGCAATAGGTGCAATAAAGGGTCTAATTGATTTGGGCATGCATGTACCCGATGATATTTCAATCATTGGTTTTGACGACATAGATATAGCGGGAATTTATGCCCCATCGCTAACAACCATTTCTCAGCCATTCAGGGAGAAGGGGAAAAGCGCTATGCGTGTCATCCTTTCGTTAATCAATAGGGAGCCTGTATCAGAAAACCTGGTCCATGACCATGAGCTTATAGTCCGGGAATCAACTCAATAAGTATATACAACCTGTTCTTCTGGAACAGGTCTTATATAAGCCGTAAGGAAACCGGTTTCCTTACATAGATAAATCATTGATAATCATAGGAGGGGAAAATGAAAAAGTTATTATCTCTAACACTGGTGGCTGCTTTAGTACTTTCTCTATTCACGGGGTGTTCAAAAGAGACAGAAAAACAGGCATCGGGAAATGAAGGTTCAGAACAGGTGACGGTGGAGATTTTTCAAGGAAAAGTTGAAGTTGTAGACCAGTTGGATGCACTTGTTGAGGACTTTGAAGCAGCAAATCCAAACATTACAGTCAACATCGATACATCAGGTGGCGGAGAAGATTATCTTGCAATTTTGAAAACACGAATGAGCTCTGGAAACCAACCGGCGATTTTTCAAATACCCGGACCGACAGAGCGTGATCTGTGGATTGATTTCCTCGCGGACCTTACAGACGAAAGCTGGGTAGATGTGACGGCAGAAGGCTTACTTGATAATGTTACAGTCGATGGAAAGGTTCTGGGACAGCCTGTCAATATTGAAGGCTACGGCATTATGTATAACAAGGCAATTCTTAATCAAGCCGGCATTTCACAGGACCAGATAGATGCTTGCGACACGCTGACAGAGCTGAATACCCTGTTTGAAACAGTGGACAGCCAAAAGGATGCTTTGGGTCTTGAGGCGACAATGGGTTGGTCAGTAGGCGGGACTGCATGGTGGGTAGCAGCTTACCATACATTTAATGTTCCATTCGCAATGCAGGAAGACCCAATGGCCTTTATTGATGCGCTGAACAGTGACACGGATAACCTTGCTGCAAATCCTCAAATGACAGCCTTCAAAGATCTTGTAGACCTTTTTGTAGCATATTCATATGACGATGTGGCCATGATTGATTACGAAAAGCAGTACAGTGATTTTGCAGTAGGTAAAACGGCTTTCATGCAGCAGGGCAACTGGACAATCAACCAGCTAAACGAAATTGACGATGCGCTTGATATTGCATTTTTACCAATTTCAATAAGTGATGACCCATCCTGGTCAAATGATTCTATTCCAGTAGGCGTACCCAACTACTGGGTTGTAAACAGCAAGCTGAGCACTGAGGAAATTGAAGCAGCAAAGCTTTTTCTAGACTACATGGCTATGTCAGAACGTGGTCAAAAGTTCATGGTTGAAGATGCAAAATATATTCCTGCTTTTACAAATATCGAAACAGACAACATGGATCCACTTGCAAAATCCATCTTATCTTACTCGGCAATGGGCAAGACGATTCCATGGGTATGGCATGCATTCCCAAGTGGAATGAATGAAAATGACGCAAAGCAGGCATTCCAGGATTACGTACTTGGCAACAAGGACTGGAACGAAGTACTTGCGTTCCTCGATGAAAAATGGGATGAAAAAACACAGTAATTTTGAAGTGTATTGGGGTGATCGAAAGGTCACCCCCCCTCATAAAAAGGAGTTAAAAAGGTGATAAAACAGCTAAGAGAAAAACTGTCTTTCTGGGGATTTGTAGGTCCAGTATATATTGCCTTCATTATGGTCGTGGTCGTGCCGTTCATTGTGGGGCTCTACTACTCATTCACCGATTGGAGTGCGATTCCAGGAAAGGAAATCAATTTTGTTGGGTTCTCAAATTACTTGAAAACTTTTTCAGATGCACAATTTGCATTATCTTTTAAAGCAACGGTCTTATATACGTTAATCTGCATGATTGTAATTAATATTATTGGTTTTGGGCTGGCTCTGCTTGTGACGCAAAAGCTAAAGACTGCCAACCTGCTCAGAACAGTATTTTTTATGCCGAATCTCATTGGTGGACTAATCCTTGGTTATGTCTGGCGCTTTATTTTCATAAAGGTTTTTGTAGCCCTTTATGAAACGACTGGGCTTGGCATATTTGGGTTACCATGGTTAAGTGATGCCAAGCAGGCCATATGGGCCATGGCAATCGTAACGACATGGCAGATGGGCGGCTATATTATGATAATCTACATTGCTGCGCTTCAGGCCATTCCAGAGTCTCTTATAGAAGCGTCTCAAATCGATGGCGCCATGCCGCTTCAACGTGTCAGACATATTATTTTTCCACTGGTTGCGCCAGCTTTTACGGTCAGCATGTTCCTGACCATGTCCAATTCATTCAAAATGTTTGACGTAAACCTTGCACTGACCAAAGGGGATCCCAGCCGGCTGACTGAGCTTATGACTCTTGAAATCTATAATAAGGCATTCACGGAGTCGAACTTTGGTGAAGGTCAGGCCCACGCTGCGGTTCTATTCATCATCATTACAGCAGTTTCGATTATTCAGGTCTACTATAACAAAAAGAGGGAGGTAGAAATGTAATGCCCTATACGAAAATTAAAAATAACCTATTAGAGGTTTTCGGCATAGTTCTTGGAATCCTCTTTCTATCTCCGTTTTACATTGTTTTTGTAAATAGTCTCAAGACAAAAAAGGATTTTCTTCTGGAAACATTGGCACTTCCTAAGTCCATGTATCTTGAGAATTTTACAAAAGCCATGGATAAAATGAACTTTCTGACATCATTTAAAAACTCTCTCATTATTACGGTATTAAGTGTTGTGCTTATTGTGCTCCTGTCCTCCATGGCTGCATGGATGCTGGTCCGTACAAATACAAAGGGGAGTCAGATTGTATTTTACAGCTTTGTGGCAGCCATGCTGATTCCATTTCAGGCAGTCATGCTCCCTCTGGTTGATATATTTGGACAAAATCATTTGAATCTTGTCAATACCTATACGGGTATCATATTCATGTATATTGGATTTGGGTCTAGCTTGTCAGTTTTCCTCTTCCATGGGTTCATAAAATCCATTCCCAAGGAACTTGAGGAAGCAGCCTTGATTGATGGATGCAGTAAGCTTCAAACCTATTTTTACATCATATTTCCACTCCTTAAGCCCATTGCAGTGACTGTTGCAATCCTGAACGGCATGTGGATATGGAATGACTTTCTCTTGCCGTCCCTCGTCCTTCAGGAAAAGGCCCTAAGAACCATCCCACTTTCGACTAAATACTTTTTTGGAACATATCAGGCTGATTGGACGCTTGCCATGGCAGGACTGATTCTCGCAATTATTCCGATTGTCATATTCTATTTCATTGCACAGCGTCAAATCATCAAGGGTGTTCTTGATGGCTCAATAAAGTGATGAAATGAAAGGACAAATAATGAAAAACCAAGTGATCTGTGTAGGCGAACTGCTGATTGATTTCATATGTACCGATGTAAATGTGTCCCTTGCAAATGGAAACGTCTTTCATAAGAAAGCGGGAGGGGCACCTGCAAATGTCGCAGTGTCCGTATCAAGACTGGGTGGCAATGTGGCCTATGCTGGCTGTGTCGGAAAAGATGCCTTTGGAGATTTTCTTGAAGGTGTTCTCAGCGCTGAAGGCATTGATACACGGCATCTGGCGCGTTCAGATAAAAACACGACACTTGCCTTTGTATCACTTCAGGAAGACGGCGAAAGGGACTTCGAGTTTTTCAGGGGAGCAGATGCGGATTTGCAGCTTAGCGATGCACTTGTTGAAGAAATGAAGGCGTCAAAGATTGCCCATTTCGGGTCAGCAACCGCATTCCTGGATGGGGCACTGAACAAGGCCTATAAGACATTGATGTCTATTGCTGGGGCATCGGACACACTTTTCTCACTGGATCCAAATTACAGGGAGGGGTTGTTCGCAGAGAAACAGACAGCGTTTAAGGCATGTATATTTGAAGTCTTGCCACTGGCAGATATTATCAAGGTCAGTGAAGAGGAACTGGCGTTTCTAACAGATACGCAAAATATGAGTGAGGCCATTGACCGATTGAGCAAAAGGGGTGCGCGACGTGTCTTGGTGACACGGGGCAGAAAGGGCGCTTATTACTGGACGCAGTCCTATGACTTGCACACACCGGCATACAGGATTGAAGCCCTAGATACGACGGGTGCTGGAGATGCATTTATTGGCGCAGTTCTCAGTCAGCTCCTGATTGAAAACAGTCCAGCGACCTGTCTGGATACGCCGGAAAAAATGCGAGAAGTACTAAAGAATGCATCCATAGTGGGTGCGTGCACCTGTGAGCGTATTGGTGCCATTGAAAGCATGCCTACACTTTCTGAGTTTGCATCACGTAAGAAATCAATAGGTTAGAGAGGAAATGAAGCAATGCAGAATAAAATAATGTTAATCACATATCCAAATTCTATGGGAGAGAATTTGAACGATATGGTCAATGTTATTGAAGAGTACCTTGAGGAAGTTATTGGCGGTGTTCACATACTGCCATTTTATCCATCAAGTGCAGACAGGGGTTTTGCACCGATGACTTATAAGGAAGTTGACGCTTCATTTGGAGATTGGGACGATATAAAGAGACTTTCAGGCAAGTACGACTTGATGTTTGATTTCATGATCAACCATATATCGAGATCATCAGCTTTTTTTAAGGACTTTTTGAAACGCAAGGAAACATCTCCCTATTATGATCTTTTCATAAGACTCAGTGCGTTTTATGATGGGCATGAGCCTTCTGAAGCAGAAGTAGATCTAATTTATAAGCGCAAGCCAAAGGCGCCTTTTCAAAAGGTTACCTTTTCCGACGGCTCAGAAGATCAGGTGTGGTGTACCTTTGACGATGAACAGATTGATCTCAATATAAACAGCCCTGTCACTAAGGCATTTATTAAAGAAAGCATCGGTTTTTTATGTGCTCAGGGTGCGACAATCATCCGTGCAGACGCCTTTGCCTACGTGTCAAAGAAGAGAAATTCAAACTGCTTCTTTGTTGAGCCGGATGTATGGGACGCACTGAAGTTTGCTAAGGATTGTGCAGGGGAATATGATGTGGAGATTCTTCCTGAAATCCACGAACATTATTCCATTCAGAAAAACATTGAATCAAAGGGATATTATGTCTATGATTTTGCCCTGCCTATGGTGGTGCTCTACACCCTTTATTCCGGTAGAAACGAGCGGTTCATTAACTGGATGAAGCAGTGTCCCAAGAACCAGTATACAACCCTGGATACCCATGACGGGATTGGTGTGGTTGATGTTAAGGACATATTGACCGATGTGGAAATAGACTATACAAAAGAAGCCCTGTTCACGCAGGGGGCCAATGTCAAAAAAATATACAACACGACAAAGTATAATAATTTGGATATCTACCAGATCAATTGCACCTATTACTCAGCTTTGGGAGACCGGGATGATGCCTATTTGCTGGCACGTGCGCTCCAGTTTTTTGCACCGGGAATCCCACAAGTATACTACGTTGGGATGCTGGCTGGAAAAAATGATGTAGATTTGATTGAGAAGACGAAGAACGGAAGAGATATCAACAGACATAACTACACTGTAGACGAGATAGGAAGGGAAGTACGAAGGCCAGTTGTCAAAGCCCTATTTCATCTGATGCGTTTTCGCAATACACATCCATCGTTTGAGGGTGATTTGGAAATCATTGAAACGGAGGCTGAAAACAAGGTCATTCTTCAGTGGAAAAATGAAATGCAGTGGAGTCGTCTGGAAGCAGACCTAAAGACATTCGTCTTTAGAATCGACTATACGGATGCAAGTGGGAAACCGCAGAGTTTTACCGATACACGTGTTTAAAACTGTGGACTCCAAGCAGTTCACATAAGCAAGCGGTGCCTGGGTTGACTAAAAAGAAAAGCTGGTGTTAACAGATCCAAATTGGAATCTGTAAACATCAGCTTTTAGTTTTGAAATCATAGGGCTTTACAGTTGGTCAATTTTAGAGGCCAGTATAAAATCATTGGTGCTTAGACCCTTGATTTTATGTGTTGAGAGACTTATATTTACCTGTCCCCAGCCGAGCTGAATGTCAGGATGATGTCCTTCGGATTCAGCGAGTACACCAACCTGGTTGACAAAATCCAGTGCCTCTTTGAAGTTCTTGAACTTGAAGATTTTCTGGATGCGTACATTGTCAATAACCTTCCAGTCTGGCTGCAATTGCTCCAAGTATATTTCAATTTCTTCTTCTGTCAGTTTCGGTGTGCCTAAGGTGCATGGAACGCACATTTTAGACAGCAGAGGGGTTGTAGTCAATGGAAACGCCTCCTTGAAATGTGTTGAGAATTAATATCACTTTTGTTATATATACCAATTCTGTAGGTATTAAAGCACCGATACTTTAAAAGATATTGTGTAATGAACTAATAACCATATGTTCCGTCAATAAAAATGACTTTGATCCGGTTCTTAATAGCCTGCTTGCTGATTGTTGAAAACACATTACAGACACGATCAGGACTGTTGCAATCTGTACAATATCCAAGTGTCGCACATGGTGTGTTTCTACTCAGACGTTTTACATTTGCAGGGGCTGAGACCCGGCGGTTGCGTTCTACAGCTTCAGCATGGTCCTTTACAATTTTATTTGTTCCAGTCAGCACGATGACCTGCTTAGGTCCGAAAATCATTGCAGCAACACGGTTGCCGGTTCCGTCAACATTGTAAAGCTGTCCGTCTTCTGTAACTGCGTTTGTACTTGTAAGATATGTATCTGCGCTGAAAGTATCTCTGTAAATCTTTTGGATATCTTCTGGTGTAAGACCTTCACCGTAACGGTCAAGTACGTTAAATTCCTGATTTCTTACCCAGCTCAGTGTTTCGGTTTCAAACAAGGTCATTGAACCGCCGAATGAAACAGTTTCACCGTTTGACATGAGTGCTTTAAGCAGGTTGTGAAGTTCACTTTGATCTTTGACATAATAGGCATCCATGTTGTTCTTCTTGAGTGCTTCCATTGTACGTTCAACCTTTTTGTCAACGACCCATTTTGCATTATCATCCATTTTAACATCCTCCTTTGTTCGTTGTCTCACTTATTATTATACTCTTTTAGTGGGAATTAATCATTATGAATTTACAGACTTTTGAATTTGCACATCTTTCATACAAGAGGTGTTTCCAAATACATTATTTGTGTTATCATAAATTTGTAAGTATATGGAGGTGGAGATTATGTTCATTGAAATTCCAGAAAACAGACAATATGAAATCACACATTTACTGCTTGATTACAATGGAACCATAGCGCTCGACGGTGAAATTTTCAATGATATCAAGGAGAAAATCAGATGTGTTTCAGAAATGGGGGTAAGTGTACATATTCTGACTGCGGACACGAACGGGACGGTTATTGCTGCCTGTGAGGGTCTATCTGTACAAATTGATATTTTTGAAAAGGGAAATGCAGCTGAAAAAAAGGAAGCCGTAGTTGTTGAACTGGGTGCTGAGAACTGTATGTGCATAGGCAATGGATACAATGATAGAAGGATGTTTCAGGCGTGTGCGCTTTCGATTGCAGTCTTGGGGGTAGAAGGTACATCTGTAGCCGCACTCAATCATGCTGATATCGTGTGCAGGGAAGTTATTGACGCATTTGATCTGATCCTGAAAAACAATAGATTGATTGCAACACTTAGAGACTAGGTCGCATATGGACAAACAGAGCAGGGGACATAGATTATGAAGCAAATGGAAACGGAAAGATGCATTTTGAGGGCATGGTCTGAAAAAGATGTTGATGATATGTATGCATTCGCAAAAAACGTCAAGGTTGGTCCAAGTGCAGGCTGGATGCCGCATCAAAGCCGAGAGGAAAGTTTTGAAATCATCAAGATGTTTATTGAGTCCGGCGAGGTTTATGCCATTGTTGAAAAGGCAAGCCAAAAGGTCATTGGGAGCATTGGCATTCACGAAAGATATCCGGATGAAAAAATGAAGGAACTGAAGCAGCGAGAAATCGGATTCGTTTTAAATCCTGAATTTTGGGGACAGGGCCTTATGCCAGAAGTGGTGCAGCGTGTCCTCAAACACTGCTTTGAAGATTTGATGCTTGAGCGGGTATGGGTGGGGCATTTTGATGACAATCTCAAATCCAAGCGTGTTATTGAAAAAGTAGGCTTCAAATATGCTTTCGAAAAAGCAGGTGTTGCCAAAGCTCTAGGCAATAAGCCAACCAAGACCCTGTACTACTACATGGACTTGGCGGATTCAAGTGTAAACTAAAGATAAAATAAGGCTGTGTGCATTCTTCTTGATTAAGAAAAAGCACACAGCCTATTTATTTGCAAATCAGCGCCGGATTCAAGCTTCCTAAAGCTTGAAATCTAGGGCATCCTCTTCTGAAAGGGGTTTTGAGAAATGGTAGCCCTGCAGTCGGTGAACATTCATTTTTTGTGCGACTTCAACCATGGAATCATCCTCAATACCTTCGGAAACAACGGAGACATTATGATCGCAGCAGAGCTGTACAACAGATTTGATAAAGCCCTTTATCAGAGATTTTTCCATAACGGACCGCATAATCTCGCGATCGATTTTAACCTCTGAAATAGGGGTGTAGATCATGCTGTTAAGTGATGCATAACCAGTGCCAAAGTCATCCAGAGAAATGTTCATGCCATATTCTCGAAGCTGAGTTAGGTTCTTAAGAATAAGGGAAGAACTCTTGTCGATCATCGTCGATTCTGTAATTTCAACGGTAATCAGGCTCGGATCAAGTCCGTACTTTTCTATGGTCTGGATGATTTTCTTCGGGTAGTCCATAGTGACGAGCTCCATTGCCGAGGTGTTCACAGAAATAGCAGCACGCGCATGGTTTTTTTCATTATATGCCTTGATGAACTGGCAGGCTTTTTCAAATACATAAATGCCAAGCTCACGAATACTGCCGTTTTGTTCTGCGACAGGTATGAATGCGTCTGGAAAAATGGTCCCCCATTCGTGGGTCTTCCATCTTACAAGTGCTTCAAAGCCTGCCAGGTTATTTGACTGGGCGTCGAAAATGGGCTGGTAGACATTGAAAATCTCATCGCGTTTTATTGCCCCAGACAATCGGCTTTCTATGAAAAGGTGTTTGAATACGTGGTTTTGTGTCTCAGAGCTGTAAAATGAAATATTGCTGTCGGCATTGCGTTTTGAATCTTCAATGGTGAGATAGGCCCTGTTTAGAATCTCATCTGCAGTGGTCACCTTGTTTTCGAGAGGGTAACTTATAGCGGCTGTATGAAAATCCACATCGATGCCAACATTGTGCAAATTGCGCATTTTATAAATCTGCTCTTTAATCGTACGTACACTTTCACGAACTTCCTCATTGTGTGTCTTTCCCTGTACCAGAAGGGCAAATTTACTGGTTGAAATTCTAAACGGAATATATTTGGCGTCGAGCTGATCCATTGCAGCGTTCACTGTATCTCTGACAATTTGATTTGTCTTCTCATAGCCATAAAGTGAAAACAGATGGCGGATTAGATAAAAGCTCATAAGAATCAGCGTAGCAGGTCGTTTCTCATCCAAATCCATTTGAATCATATTTTGCAGCTTTTGTCGGTTGTAAATACCGCTGATTGGTTCTATATAGGCAAGGTCGTAGAGTTTTTCATTGTAATTCTTCAGAAAGGTTATGTCTGTGTGTGAGCCAATCATGCAAGTCATATTGCCGTTCTCATCGTAGTCAGCAACGCCGAAGGCTTCGATCCATCGCGGGTTTCCGAACTTATCAATCACTTTATATTCGGATTTGAAGGATTCCTCTCTGCTTGAAGTATGCTGAGTGTATCCGTTTCTGAACTTGTCTTTGAATTCCTCGTCAATAATCTCAATCCAGTCATCCAGGGTAGAATTGGTTTGAGGAATGTCAAAAATCTTATAAAAATTTTCATTATAGAATATGACATCGCCCTCAGGCGTCATCTCCCAAAGACCAACCTTCGAAATATCAAAAAGCTCTATGAATCTTCCGAATTTGCTGGTGACCTCAGACATGCTTTTCAGTGTTCTCATACGCGCCTCACATTTAAATTGAAATGACATTAATGAATGCCAATACATCAGTACCCATTGTATCACAAGACCAAGATGTTTAAATAGTGACTAAAGGCCCTAAAAAGCACCCACTTTTCGGGATAAATCTACTTTCCGGTAAGGACAAAGAAATGCACGTTTGAAAGAACTAAGCCCTATTTGTGTGCGAACAAGAATAGGGCTTAGTTCTTTCAAACGTATATGGCGCGTCAAGCGACATGGGCAATCGAAGATTGCCCTGTTCTTCTTTAAACATGATACAAACCCAGAAGATTGCCCTGTTCTTTTCTAAACATGACATAAACCCAGAGGAATGGACATGGGTAAGGTCCATTCACGCCTTACTTGTCCTGCTGCATGACAAGGACAGGAATTTCGGAATGATGCACAACGCGATTTGTCACGCTGCCCATCAGGAATCTTTTGGCAGCGCCCAGGCCATGTGTGCACATGATAATCAAATCAGCCTTCTCCTGAATGGCAACATCAATAATGGTACTTGAAGGCTCACCTGTAAGCACATCGATTTTCAGGTGCGTGTCAGGAATGTCGAGCTTTTCGCTGGCATTTTTCAAAATTTCTGCGGAGCGCTCAGCACCGTCAAGCTGTATGACCATTCCCGCAGTCGGATAAGACACATAGTTTTGAATTACAGATAAGTCATCTACGTGGAGCAGAATCACAACTGAATTATATCGCTCGTAAAAATCCTGAGCAGCCTTAAACACAGAACTGCATGTATCGGACCCGTCGACTGGAACAAGAATTTTTTCAAACATTTAACAACACCTCCTTATAATATCTATACCCAATGTCCCGCCTATTAGCATGAATATTGGTAAAATCTATCAAGTGTTATGGGAATCTTGCCATCATTTTAGGGCGTATTGATACAATCTATCAGAAAATTCACAAAAAAGTGTGTTTTTTCTGGCATGAAAATTGCGCTAATTAGTAGTATCCAGAGGGATAACAGGAGGGGGAGCAAAATGCTATTTATTGGAGGTTTGATCACAGGTATTATTATTCAGTATTTTTTATCCACAAAGTTTATTAAAAAAGATTCAGAAATGCCCAAAACTGTGTCGGTGAGCCCGGTGAAAAAAGCACCAGAAACCGGACACGGCAATAAGCTTTTAGACTTGCAGAGTGAATTTGAGCTGAGACTGAATCAAATCAGATGGCTGTCTGCTGAAAACAACACCATATTTCAGGAGATGTCGTCAAAGCTTGAAGAGGTCTTGAAAAATGGGGAAGACAACATTGCAAGTATTGAAGAAACCAATGCGGCAGTCAATGAAATGGCAGAACTCAGTGACAGACTGAATACCTTCGCAGAGAAGCTGAGTGATGCTTCTGATGAATGGAAAAAGCAATTTGAAATGAACAAGACATCCATTTTGTCCATTTCAGAATCCATGAGCTCTGCAAAACGAGAGAACGATCTGGCAAATGTGCGTAACTCGGATCTTCAAAAATCAAGTGGGGAAATTAAAAACATACTTAAGTATATTAGAGATATATCAAGCCAGACCAATTTGCTCGCCCTAAATGCGTCTATTGAAGCTGCACGTGCAGGGGATGCTGGAAGAGGATTCGCAGTCGTAGCGGGTGAAATCAAGAAGCTATCCGACCAGACCGATACGGCGATTGATGAAATTGAAAAAATGATTCAGCATTTGAATAAGAGTCTGAGTGAACTGGATGAGAGTCTGAAAGATTCATCGTCAGAGTTTAAACAGGTGGATACGCAGGTGGAAAACGCAACTATGGCATTCACACATATGGAAAACTCATTTGGTGCAATTCAAGATACGGTTGGAGAACTGGCTATTCAGGCTGCAACACAGAAGGGCATATCTTCAGAAATCAATCTGGCAGTTGAAGCCATTTCTGAGTCTGTCATGGGCACACATGCCTATACCATTGAAACCAAGTCGGCAAATACACTGGTACAGGAAAAGTTTTCAGAAATCGAGCTCGAAAACAATGTCCTTCGGGATATGTGCGTCGATTTCTCAATGAGTCTGGAAAGCTACAAGGACCACAACGATATTTATATAGGAATAAATCCTTTTACTTCCCCAATGCGCATCAAGTCGCTTTATGAGCCCATACTCAAACAGGTGTTCAGCACCATTGGGAAAAATGTTCGTATTATTGTGCCTGAATCCTATGACGCCATTTACAAGCTTCTCAATGAAAATGCCATTGATTGTGCGTGGCTCTCGCCACTGGCATATGTGACTGCAAAATCCAAATGTCAGATTGAACCGATTGTTTCGCCACAGGTCAATGGTGCCGCCAATTATAGGGGTCTTATAATCAGTAAGGATCTGCAGCGTATCAGTCAATTGAAGCGTGCGCGTTTTGGTTTTGTCGATGAGCGAAGCGCATCCGGCTATCTTTACGCAAAAACCTTCCTTGAGGAGTCAGGTCTCTATGACCAGCTAGGAGAAATTCGGTTCTTAGGAAGCCATGACAAGGTAATCGAAGCTGTACTCAATGGGGATATTGATGCAGGTGCAACCTATAATGAGGCACTGGAGGGCTCCGGCAAAGAGGCGGCCGTTCAGATTTTACACCAGACAGATGATATTCCTAAGGATGCCATTGTCGTAAATGAAAAGTCCAAGTATTTGACCCGAGAGGCCTTAAGTGAAGCTTTTGCAGGCTATAGGGGAATAAACAAGGCAAATATCACTGGTTTTGAACAGATAGAAGACAACACGTATATGGTTGTTCGTGCCCTTGAAGAAAAAATTGGATAAGCGATAGAAATCGGAATGCAACATTAAAAATATTTTAATGTTGCATTCTTATTACAAAAATACGACTTGGGTTGACCCTTTCTATGTACAGATTTATGATTGTTTTGTTACATATAAATTTGACACCTATCAGAAAGGAGGACACCGATGGATTTTAAGAAAATAAAAAGATTTACCAAGTATTACAGACCTCATAAGAAATTACTAACCCTCGATCTGATGTGCGCCTTCGCGCTATCAGGACTGGATCTTATTCTACCTGTACTTTCAAAAATCATGGTCAATGATGTCATAGCGGCAAAGGACCACCAGCGTGTGCTTCAAATTGGCCTTGCACTTGTTGCAGTGTATCTGCTTCAAGCAGGATTCGGCTATTTTGTGAACTACTGGGGCCATGTCATGGGCTCGAGAATTGAATATGACTTGAGAAAGGATATCTTTGGCCACATTCAGACCCTGCCGCATACATTTTTTGACAAGAATCAGACAGGTCAAATCATGTCGCGCATTGTCAATGACCTGGAGCGGATTTCCGAGTTTGCTCATCATGGACCAGAAGATCTCTTTATTTCAGGCGTCATGTTCCTTGGCGCAGTGGGTATTATGCTGACCTATGAATGGCGTCTGGCACTGGTTGTCGTAGTCTTCATACCGCTGATGCTCCTGTTCGCCATTAAGAAACGGCTCAATATGACCACTGCCTTTGCAGAACTCAGAAAACGGGTTGCAGAAATCAATGGCAATCTGGAAAACAGTCTCGCAGGCATCCGTGTTGTGAAAGCATTTGCCAATGAGTATTTTGAGAAAAAGAAGTTTGATGAGGGAAACATGAATTATCGTGACAGCATGCGTGAGGCTTTTAAAGCAATTGCAGAGTTTGTCACAGGTATAAACTTCATGATTGGACTGCTGAATACAGCCGTATTGACCTATGGTGGCTGGCTGGTAATTCAGGGTGCTATGGATGTCGGTTCCCTGCTTGCATTTCTACTGCTTGTGAACTTTTTCATGAACCCGGTCAGACGTCTTGTTACATTTGTAGAGGAGTACCAGAGAAGCATGACAGGCTTTGAACGGTTCCTAGAAATCATGGACACCACTTCTGACATAAAAAACGCGCCGGATGCAGCGACGCTTGATACAGTAAAAGGCAACATCCTGCTTGAAAACGTGACCTTCAAATATGAAAATGATGATACCAAGGTCCTTCACGATTTAACACTAGAAGTCGATGCCGGCAAGACCCTGGCTCTGGTAGGCCCGTCTGGCGGTGGAAAGACAACCCTCATTCATCTGATTCCAAGATTTTATGACGTAACTCAGGGCGCGATGAAAATAGATGGGCATGATGTGCGTGACATTGATCTGGGATCCCTTAGAAGACATGTTGGTATTGTTCAGCAACAGGTATTTCTCTTTACAGGGACCATCCGTGACAATATCGCTTATGGAAAAATTGGTGCGTCAAATGCTGAAATCGAAGAAGCCGCGCGAAAGGCACGCATACATGACTTTATCATGTCACTGCCTGAAGGGTATGACTCGGCGGTGGGCGAGAAGGGCGTCATGCTTTCTGGCGGCCAAAAGCAGCGTATATCCATTGCGCGCGTTTTCCTGAAGAACCCATCCATTCTAATTCTAGATGAGGCGACATCCGCACTGGACAATGAAACAGAAATCCAGATTCAAGCCGCTCTCGATGAGTTATCTAAGAACAGGACAACCATTGTAATTGCCCACAGATTGTCGACGATAAGAGGCGCAGATGAAATTGTCGTCCTGACAGATAAGGGGGTTGAAGAGCAGGGCGACCACGAAACGCTTCTGAAAAATGGGAAACTCTATTCAAAGCTCTACAATGCTCAGTTTAAAGGGTTTATTCCAGATCTTCCGGCTTAATTATTGAAAAGAAAGCATGCTTCTCCACCTGCTGTAAAAGTGTGGCGCTTCTAAAACATAGTGCGGTACTTCTAAAAACATATGGAATAAATAAAGGAACTGCCGATGGAAATTGTCATCAGCCGTTCCTTTTTTTTAAAAATATTGAAATCCATAAGCATTCAGTGACCTTATAGGTGCTGGTTAACGCCACTTTTCATAAATCAGGTCAAAAAGCGTCTGATTGATTGCATAAGCCTTTTCGCCATCCTTGATTTTCAACTGATGGAGCAAGCTGGTAAAGAGCTGAAGAAAGGTATGGTATGTCGAGTCCTGGTAGGCGATTTCGTTTGAAACCGCATGAATTGCGCAGTGTATGGAGTTGAAGAACATACGAAAGAGTGGATTGACACTGGCATCTGCGAGTGCGGTGTAAAGGGCCATGACTGCTTTAGCCTTTTGATTTCTTTCCTCAAGAGATACGGCAGAGGAAAGTACCTCTTTGACGCTTTCAAGCCGTGCATCATATTCATTATGAATGATATCTGCAATGATGAGATCAGTTTGTCCCTTAAAGAGGTCAAGAATCGCTTTTCTATAGGAATGGGAGAGTTCATTTCCATAGCATTTGACCAGACTGCTTATGACATCAGCAGTTCCGGTTTGCTTAAAGTCTTCGACAATTGTCCCCTTTCGAGGCAATATCCTAACCAGGCCGCGGTCCTGAAGCCGTGTGAGTACATTGTGAATTACCGGTCGGCTCAGATTGAGTTCCTCAGACAGCTGGCGTTCAGATGGCAATGAATCTCCGGCTTTTAACTGGCCTGTAATGATTCTTGCCTCAAGTTCCTCCAGTAAAATATTCTCCTGCTGTTTTGATATGTTTGTCATTGTCATCCCTCCTGGTATAACCAGCATATATTTACCCGAAAAGTATCCATTAAAGCAGTTAGATCGCAAATTAGGGTCTTTGAAAATGGTGGACTAATGGTTAAAATGGTAGTAAGAAAGTAACCATTAAATAAACCATTAAAATGAATTGATTCTTTAAACCCTGTATTTAAGCGGTGTTTAGGCTTTATAGAAAAGTGGCATGTTTCCTGCAATATAGTAGACTGGAGATTTCCGAATATACCAAACTGAAGATAAATAGGGGGATATTATGCTAAAACTATTAAAAAATGCAGAGGTCTACAGTCCGGCGTATATAGGGCAAAGAGACATTCTGATTGCAGATGGCCGTATTGCTGCCATTGCGCCAGAAATCACATTTTCAGCAGATGCGATTGAAGTGATCGTTATTGACTTGACAGGCAAACGTGTTATGCCAGGTTTGATTGACGCCCATGTGCATATATGCGGTGGTGGCGGTGAAGGCGGGTTTAAGACAAGAACCCCTGAGCTGGTGCTGTCAGATATGATCAGGGCGGGTGTGACAACCGTTGTAGGCTGTCTGGGAACAGATGGTGTTGCAAGGTCTATGGAAAACCTGATTGCCAAAACCAAAGCACTCAAGGAAGAAGGCGTGAGCGCATATTGCTATACGGGCTCTTACAGTCTGCCCCTGGTGACGCTGACAGGCGATATACGCAGGGACATTATGATGGTGGAGGAAGTCATTGGAACAGGTGAGATAGCGGTTTCAGACCACCGGTCATCGGCACCCTCCAAATACGAGCTCGCTAAGATGGCTGCTGAGTCACGTCTTGGTGGAATCCTTTCAGGCAAGTCCGGGGTCGTCAATCTCCATTTGGGGGATGGCGACAAGCAATTTGAACCGATATATGAAGTGCTTAGCGTTTCAGACATCCCTATAGGTCAGTTTCTGCCAACACATGTAAATAGAAATGGTGAACTCTTCAATGAAGCAATTGCCTATGCCCTAAGGGGTGGCAGGGTAGACATAACCACATCAACGATTCCACAATTCATAGACGAGGGAGAAGTGCCAGCGGGAAAGGCTGTGAAAATGCTGCTTGAAGCGGGTGTGCCCCTTGAACGGATTACCATGACCTCTGACGGGCAGGGATCGCTGCCTTCCTTCGATGCGAATGGAAACTGCAATGGACTCACCGTGGGCAGTATGGGCAGTCTGTATGACGCAGTTCTCGATGCGGTCAAGACCTATGGTGTTGCGCTGGAAGAGGTACTCACTACCATAACGACTTCGCCGGCGATGGCACTGGGACTGACGCATAAAGGCCGCATAGAAGCGGGTATGGATGCAGACCTGATTGTGGCAGAAGAGAGTGGTAAAATCACAGATGTCATGGCGCTTGGAAAATGGATGATGTTAAACGAAGAGGTCGTTGTTAAAGGTACGTTTGAGTAAGAATCGGCATTGGGGGCTGAACTTATGAATATTTCACTGGTAACCGGGTCTATCGACACCTTGACCGCACTCAAGAACCAGTTGGGAACCTATTTGAATGAAGGCTACGATATTTCATATTATGCTGAAGACGCAGGCATAGAGGAAGTGATTACTGGTGATCTGATAATTGTTTCGAGCCGCTTTGCCTATGATGACCTTACTGCAAAAAAATTGCTAGATCGTAAAAGTGAAATCATCATAGCGGAAAGAACCATCGATTTTGATGGACTTGAAGAGATTGTGGCCTTATCTGTTGGGACAAAAGTCCTTCTAGTCAACGATTTGCGCGAAACGACCTATGAAGTAATCGAAAATCTAAAGGAAATTGGTGTAACCGGTCTTGAGTTTGTGCCCTACTTTCCAGGGTGTGACCAGCCTGTCGACAGGCCGACCATAGCCATAACACCGGGAGAGAGTGCCTATGTGCCAAAGTGGGTTACGACCGTCATCGATATTGGTCCACGTGTAATGGATTTTCCTACAATTCTGGATATACTCAGCAAGACGGGGCGAGGAAAGTCACAGGCTGGGTATTTTACACGGGCCTACCTGCGAAAGATCATTAAGATGAACCAGATTGTTTCAGCCTCCAGAAATGAAATTGCACACCTCAATGACAAGCTGAGCAGCATGCTCAACCGGCTCGGCGATGGTCTTCTGCTGTTCGAGGACAGCGGGCGAGTTCTGGTCGCGAACCAGAGGGTACGCCAGCTTCTACGGCTGGAAAATGCCCGTCCAGAGGGCAGACTGCTTTCGGAAATCATATCCGACGCTGAAATTATCAAGGCTCTGATGTCCAAGGATCAGGAACAGATTGTGGACACGCGTTCAGGGCAATTGTCTGTAGCCCTGCTTGAAATTTCAGAGGGACAATTTTTAGCGACCTTTAAAAGTATTGAAGATTCACTGCTGGAACATGATCGGCTCAAGCGGGAACTGGTCCGAAAAGGGTTTTATGCAAAATACGCTTTTGAAGATATTGTGGGACGTTCCTCGGCCTTGGAACGGGCAAAGAAAATATCTAAAAAGCTGGCTGCGTCAAATCTCACCATCCTCTTGCAGGGTGAAAGCGGAACTGGAAAGGAACTCTTTGCAAGTGCCGTGCACAACGCTTCATCCAGGAGAAAGGGTCCGTTTTTAGCGGTGAATTTCAGCGCACTGCCTGACAACCTTCTGGAGTCAGAGCTTTTTGGATACGAGGAAGGAGCCTTTACTGGTGCAAAGAAGGGTGGAAAACCCGGACTCTTTGAGCAGGCCCATGGGGGGACCCTGTTTCTGGACGAAATTGGCGATATTTCTTTTAAAATGCAGGCCAGACTGCTCCGGGTCCTTCAGGAAAATGAAATCATGCGCGTAGGCGGATCGGAAATAAGAACCGTGGATGTTCGTGTCCTTGCTGCGACCCATAGGAATTTGTTCAAAATGGTCCAAGAAGGACAGTTCAGAGAAGATTTGTACTACCGGCTGAAAACCGGTGTGGTGCATTTGCCACCCCTTCGAGAAAGAAAGGACGATATACCGCTCTTAGTCGGCCATTTTCTCAAGGTTTCCGGTATTCCTGGATTGAGTATGGACCCAGATGCCCTGAGTGCCCTTATTTCACAGAAGTGGTATGGAAACATACGGGAGCTGGAAAACGCAATCAGCTATATGATTGCTGTCAGGAGTTCCAGTACACTGGGCTATGAGGATCTGCCCGAAATTACAGCAGAAGTTCAGGAAGACAGGCGGGATAGAAATCTGGAGGTTTCAGATATTCAGCGCTTTATTCTTGAAACGGTTGCAATCTACGAGCAGCGCGGGGACATCCTTGGCAGGAAGCAGCTTGCCATGCTCTCCGAGGCCCGTGGCTATGACTTGAGTGAGAATCAGGTCAGGACAAAGCTAAACCATTTGGAACAGCTGGGACTTATTTATAAAGGCAAGGGAAAGGTAGGGACCAAGTTGACAGAATCTGGACGTATGATTATTTGGAAGGAAGACGCCAGCAAGTCCCATTGACCTTTTATGCTATTTGCCTTCAAACCATTCAAGACCCAATGGGTAACCAATAGTCACCATTATCCCATAGAAAAACCAGAGTTTAGGAAAAAACTCTGGTTTTTTACATTTCCCTTTGGCACATAATGGTTACCAATACTATTCTAATGGTCACCATTAAAACCAGCATATTCTCATTATTTACAGTTCGAAAGGCTTAAAGCATTGATTTTGCTCGCATTTGAATTAATGATTGATATTTGAAAATTGGCACGCGATTTGCGTTATTAAATGACATAGCAATACTACTTATCATTCTATACAATCCAAGGGGGAAAAATGATGTCAAAACCAAATCCAGTAGCGGAGCCATCCGTTACACCTGAAGTGAACAAAACGTGGAAAATGCCAGACACCTATGTCATTATATTCTGCATTGTTGTACTGGCGGCACTTCTAACCTATGTAATACCAACCGGACACTTCGATGTCCTGTATGAGGTTTCAAATGGCGCTGGAGAACAGATTGCAACAATTGAAGACGGTGCGGTAACACAGTTTGAAATGGATGGTGATACATACACCGTTGATGCTTCAGGCGACAAAACCTATGTATTTACAGGCGAAGAGGAAATCGGGTCCATCAATAAGACAAAAGCAAAGGCTGTGAATTATACCAATGATTTTGGCAGTTCGCTGAAAGTAATACAAGTATATGGAGACTATAGGACTGAAGGCCAGCGCAATGGTATAAAAATCTTTGAAAAGTGGGGCGGCGTCGGATTCTTGAATTTTGCCTTTGAAGGCTTTGTGTCAGGCAGTAAATGGGGATCAGCAGTAGGTGTAATGGCCTTCATACTCATCGTGGGCGGTGCATTTGGAATCGTACTGCATACAGGTGCGGTGGAAAACGGCATTTTAAATCTTATCAGTAAAACAAAAGGTAGGGAAGTTGCTATTATTCCTATTATGTTTGTCCTGTTTTCTTTAGGAGGTGCAGTCTTTGGCATGGGGGAAGAAGCCATTCCATTTGCCATGATTCTTGTGCCTGTGATGATTGCAATGGGCTACGATGCAATAACAGGCATCATGATTACTTACGTGGCAACGCAGGTAGGTTTTGCCACATCGTGGATGAATCCCTTCAGTGTTGCCATAGCACAGGGTATTGCCGGGGTGGCGATTGGTTCGGGCAATGCCTTCAGAATGGCCATGTGGGCAATCTTTACGATAATTGGAACACTCTATACACTGGCATACGCGAAAAAAATCAGAAAGACACCGTCAAAATCTGTGTCCTATGAAACAGACGCTTATTTTAGAGACGACCTGAAAGAGAAGGAGAATGAAAAGGCGCACTTTGGACTCGGACATGCCCTTGTTCTAATGACACTTGCCCTGGGCATGGTTTGGCTGATTTGGGGTGTGAATGTTCATGAGTATTACCTTCCGGAAATTGCGACGATCTTCTTTACAATTGGTATTGTATCAGGAATCATTGGTGTGGTATTCAAGCTGGAAAACATGTCAGTCAACGATATTGCAGATGCCTTCAGAAACGGCGCAAAGGACTTGCTGGGCGCAGCGATGGTTGTAGGTATGGCTCAGGGTATTGTTCTTGTTCTCGGCGGCACAGGTGCTGCAACCGATACGGTACTCAATACAGTCCTAAGCGGTATGGTTGGACTACTTAAAGGCCTGCCAACCATGATTGTGGCCTGGATCATGTTTATTTTTCAGTCCATTTTCAACTTCTTCGTTGTATCAGGTTCAGGACAGGCTGCCCTTACAATGCCGCTAATGGCACCGCTCGCTCAGCTTGTCGGCGTATCAAAGCAAGTGGCAGTACTAGCATTCCAGCTTGGTGATGGTTTTACAAACTGTATCGTCCCAACATCTGCTGCGCTGATGGGCACACTGGGTGTTGCGAGAGTTGACTGGACACAGTGGCTGAAATTCCAAGCCAAGTTCCAAGGCATACTAATTGCTGGGGCAACACTGACTATGGTTATTGCGGTTGTAATGGGCTTCTAGACGGTCAAGGCTTTGCATTTAAGTTCATAAAGGCTGAAGATACGGAAGGCTACTGGGGACAAAATGGTGCAGCTGACCAGTATTCTTTCAAAAATGTGAGGATGGATATCAAGCCTGTCTCGGTAGAGGTTCAAAACGTTTTTGAGTAGGGTTCTTATGGAAGATGGATTGAGGAAAGTCTATGATGCCAGACGAGCGGGTTTCCAGCTTGTCTGGCATTTCCTCACCAGGTCATGATATGCAGTTTGAGCTTTGTATCACATTGTTAGTGGAATGGATAAAAATACGCTAGTTGAATAAATGGCCGTATAAACTTGCAATTGTGTATTATGAGAGTTGTTTTCGTCAGAAAAACACCTGTTGGTCATTGAAAGGAAATGAGCCTGAGAATTTTACGAAATAATTTTACAGCAGATACACAAAAAAATGAAAAATAGGTATAACCATTGAAAACACACAAGATTGAATGAGATTGCAAAGCTGGAAAAACGTTTTCAAATATGAATAAAACGTAACACACTTTAAAATATTTTAAATAAATCTGTTGACAGAGGGTCGTGAATAGACTAACATAGAGTCAAATCTTGAATAAACATTCGAAAGGCAACGACGAGAAGAGTAGCATTGGAATGAAGGTCCGAGCGAGCTAGTGTTGGTGAGAGTCTAGCACCTGATGAAAATGTGAAGAACATCTCTGAGCTTCCAACCGAAATCCTAAAATTTAGGAGAGTAGACTTGGACGGCACCAAACCGTTATTCTTTGGTAGGTATCGAGCACATTGTGTTTCCGTACTGATAAGTGGGCTTTTAGCCAATTTGGGTGGCACCGCGGAAGAGTAAATATAACCTTTCGTCCCAGCATAGACGTAACTGTCTATGCTGAGACGGAAGGTTTTTTGTTTGTCTTGAAATAGAAGCGGGTGCAGCCCTTTACTTTATTTATAACAAGAAACTTGCTGATCTCAATCGAATGTGTACTCAAGTGATAATGACGTTTTAAGTGTATTGAGGAGGCATACTCATGAAAAAATTATTTATTGCAGATTTAGCAGATTACAAAGAACAAAGCGTAACAGTCAAAGGCTGGGTTCATAAAATCAGAAAAATGAAAGGCTTTGCTTTTGTAATCCTAAGAGACAAGTCGGGTGTTGTACAGGTTGTAGTGGATGAAGGTGAAATGCTGGATGCACTTTCTGTTGAGGCATCTGTTGAAATAACTGGCGATGTTGGTGAAAACCCTAAAGCGCCAATGGGCGTAGAGGTCATAGCACGTTCAGTGACTGTTCTAGGCAAAACACATTACGATCTGCTTCCTTTTGCAATCAACGGCAGAGACATTGATGCAACACTGGAAAAACAGCTGGACTTCAGACATCTATCTTTAAGACGTGCTGACAGAAGAGCCATTTTCACAGTTCAGGCTGAGATTGTTGAAGCATTCAGACAGTATCTGCGCAGTGAATCGTTCGCAGAAATTCATACACCAAAAATCATTGCAAGTGAAACAGAAGGCGGCTCGGAAGTCTTTACTGTAGACTACTTTGGAAAAAGAACATTCCTTGCTCAAAGTCCTCAGTTCTACAAGCAGATGATGGTTGGCGCAGGCTTTGAACGCGTATTTGAAATTGGACATGCTTACCGTGCGGAGCTGCACAGCACATGGAGACACCTCAACGAGTATGTGAGTCTTGACGTTGAAATGGGCTTCATCGATGATGAGTTTGACCTGATGGAACTTGAAGAGTCTCTGCTTAAGCACATTCTGGCACATCTATCTACAGCATGTGCAAAAGAGCTGGAAATGCTTAAAGTTGAGCTTCCTGTCATCGACACGATTCCAAGAATGCCACTTGAAGATGCAAGAACACTGCTTCTTGAAGAGTTTGGCCATCCATCTCCAAAAGGCAACATCGATGCTGATGGAGAAAAGATTCTTGCTAAATACATTAAGGAAACTTACGACTCTGACTTTGTATTCCTGACAAAATACCCTGCTGCCAAGCGTCCGGCTTACACAATGCCTGACGGTGAGCGCGAAGGTATGACAAAGAGCTTTGACCTTATATTCAGAGGTCTTGAAATCACAACTGGCGGTCAGCGTATCCACGACTATGAAATGCTTGTTGAGAACTTCAAAGCATTCGGTATTGACCCTGCAGCAGTTGATTTCTATATTGAGAGCTTCAGATACGGCATGCCACCACACGGCGGTTTCGCAATCGGTCTTGAGCGTATTACCATGATGATTCTTGGTCTTGACAACATCAGACATGCGACAATACTTCCAAGAGATCTAAACAGAGTAATGCCATAGGCTGAAGGGAATTGTGAACCGGCTGCAAACATACTGGAGTCAAGCGTTAGGAGGACAAAATGGAGTTTACTAGAGAAACTGTTGAACATATAGCCAAACTGTCGAAGCTGGAATTTGAAGAAGAAAAATACGATTCATTCCAGGCAGAGTTTATAAAAATCATGGAGCATTTCGAGAACCTTGCTGACATCGAACTTGAAGATGTAGACATCAATGACCTCGATGGAAAGAAATCTGTACTGCGTTCAGATGATGTGCATGTATTTGAAGATACAGACGCACTCATGAAGAATGTTAAGAAAATGCGTGACAGATACATCGAAATTCCAAAGGTTGTCGAATAGGGAGGTCAAAATGGAGCTTAAAGGATTAAGAGTAAAAGATATGCAGGCTGGCCTCGAATCAGGGGAGTTCACAGCTGTTGAACTGCTTGAAGCAGTATATACGAGAATTGAAGATGCAGATCCGCAGGTAGGCGCTTTTCTTTCGCTGGTTAAGGAGGAAGCCCTGGCTGACGCACAGGCATCAGATGCACGACGAAAAAGTGGTGAAGTACTGGGTGCACTCGATGGCATTCCGGTTGCCATCAAGGACAATATCTGTCTGAAGGGCGCAACAGCGACTTGTGGGTCGAAAATGCTTGAAGATTTTTACCCGCCATATGACGCAACTGTTGTAAAGAAGCTTAAAAAAGCAGGTGCTGTTATTGTCGGTAAGACAAACATGGACGAGTTTGCCATGGGGTCTTCTACTGAAAACTCATACTACAAGCCTACATGCAATCCATGGGACCTGACTAAGGTGCCAGGGGGTTCATCGGGCGGCGCGGCTGCTTCAGTAGCAGCTGGCATGGTTCCAATAAGCTACGGTTCAGACACAGGCGGTTCAATCAGACAACCTGCTGCATTCTGTGGCGCAGTAGGTCTTAAACCGACATACGGCAGAGTTTCACGCTATGGTCTGATTGCTTACGGGTCATCGCTTGATCAGATTGGTCCAATTGCCCCGACTGTAGAAGAAACAGCTTTGGCATTTGAAGCCATTGCAGGCTATGACAGATTCGATGCGACAAGCGTACACACATCTGTTGAGTCTGATTTTGTGGGTAAGGTGCTGTCAGGCGCCAAAGGACTTAAGGTTGCACTACCTAAAGAGTATTTGGGTGAAGGTCTTGA
Source organism: uncultured Acidaminobacter sp. (assembly GCA_963678925.1). Lineage (GTDB taxonomy): Bacteria > Bacillota > Clostridia > Peptostreptococcales > Acidaminobacteraceae. The sequence continues at coordinate 3,940,196 of OY787533.1, forward strand.
TGCGGAAATCAAGGCGGCGATTCTTAAAACAGTTGAAACGCTTAAATCACTGGGTGTGACAGTTGAAGAGGTAAGTCTTCCACTGGAAGAGGCAGCGCTATCTGCTTATTATGTTATAGCAAGTGCTGAGGCGAGTTCAAACCTTGCACGTTTTGACGGCATCCGCTACGGTCACAGAACAGAAGAGTTTGACTCGGTAGACGACTTGATGATCAAGTCAAGATCAGAAGGCTTTGGTGAAGAAGTTAAAAGAAGAATCATGATTGGTACCTATGCGCTTTCAAGCGGCTACTATGACGCTTATTATAAGAAGGCAATGCAGTACAGAAAGCATATGGAAGCCCAGTTTGGCGAGATTTTCGAAACTTACGATGCAGTTCTTAGCCCAGCATCCCCAGTTCTTCCATTTGCAATTGGCGAAAAATCAGACGATCCGCTGGCGATGTATCTGGCTGACGTTTATACAGTAAATATTAACATGGCTGGACTTCCAGCAGTTTCAATGCCTTGCGACATCAGTAAGGATGGACTTCCAATCGGGATTCAGTTCATTGGAAGAAAGCTTGAAGAATCCACTATACTCAGAATTGCATACGACCTGGAGCAGGAGCTTGAGCTCGTAAAGACAGCATTTGAGAAGGAGGGGGCATAATGAGTTACGAAGCGGTAATAGGACTTGAAATTCACGTTGAGCTGGATACAGCTTCAAAAATATTCTGCGGTTGCCCGACAACCTTTGGTGCAGAGCCGAACACAAACGTATGTCCAATCTGTATGGGCATGCCGGGCACACTTCCAGTATTAAATGAAGAAGTTGTAAAGCTGGCAGTTAAGGCTGGTCTTGCAATGGACTGCGATATTATGATGACAAACAAGACGGACAGAAAGAACTACTTCTATCCTGACCTTCCAAAGGCTTACCAGATTTCACAGTTTGATATGCCGATTTGCGAAAAGGGTACGATAAAGTTTGATCTTGACGGTGTAGAGAAGACGGTAGGAATTACACGTATTCATATTGAGGAAGACCCAGGTAAGATGATCCATACGGATGATGGTGTGTCGCTTGTTGACTACAACCGTTCAGGTGTACCCCTCATCGAAATCGTATCTGAGCCGGACATCAGAAGTGCAGAGGAAGCGGTTGCCTTCCTGAAAACGCTGAAATCCATTCTTCAGTACTCTGAGATTTCAGACTGTAAGATGGAGCAGGGTTCACTGCGTTGTGATGCCAATATTTCAATTAGAGAACATGGTCAAGACATTCTGAACACCAAAGTTGAGATCAAGAACCTCAACTCCTTCAAAGAAGTCGGTAAGGCGCTTCAGAAGGAATACAAGCGTCAATCGGACCTGACACGCTTTGGTGAAGGCGATAAAATCAAGCAAGAAACAAGAAAGTGGGATGCTGCTAAGGGCAGAACCATGACAATGCGTACCAAAGAAGATGCACATGATTACAGATTCTTCCCTGAACCAGACCTGCCGCCGATTCTACTGGACAAGGCACAGGTTGAAGCAACACATCACGCACTGCCTGAGCTTCCAGACCAGAAGCGTGTGCGTTTCCATGACGCGTATGAACTGACAAGTCAGGAAGTTGAAGTCCTGATTTCAGAGAAGTTCATTGCAGACTACTACGAAGATGTTGTTGAGTACGGTGCAAACCCGAAAAAGGCAGCAAACTGGGTCATTGTTGAAGGCCTCAGACTTCTTAAGACGGTCGAAAAGGAAGAGATTCCTGTTAAGCCGTGTCATCTTGCCAAGTTGATTGAGCTCGTAGAAGAGGGAACTGTCAGTGTTACAGCGGCTAAGGAAGTATTTGAAGCGTTAGCCAAGCATGATGAGGACCCACTGGACCTTATTGAAAGAATGGGTCTTAAGCAGAACAACAGTGCTGATGCACTGGGATCGATTATTGATGAAATCCTAGCTGCGCAAGTAAAAGCTGTTGAAGACTACCATGCAGGTAGAGCCGAGTCGATGGGCTTCCTGATGGGTCAGGTCATGAAGGCAACAAAAGGTCAGGCCAACCCAGGAATAGCAAAAGAGCTGCTTCTGGAAGGTCTGAAAGCGTGCGCTCCAGACGCTTAAAAATGAAGAGGTTACGCCAATAGCGGCGTTTAATACTCGTATATACACTCAAATCAAATCTATTTCAAAAAATCCTTCTCACTTGAGAGGGATTTTTTGAATGGAAAATCAAAGTGTACCGAAGTTGTATAAATTAATCAAATTCTTGAAAACACTTTAATTAAGGAATGTATACTAAATTAATCCTTTATAAGTGTAACAATTACAAAAATACAATGGTAACACAAGAGAAAGTGTGCTAGAATGAATCCATAAAGAACGTGTTAATTCGTTAACACAGTCACAAAGAAGCATAAGTTACATGAAAGTTAGTGTGAAAATAAATATATGAGGTATGTATTATTATGACGCATGTCTCTACTGACAAGGTAAAGGGAGGAACTTGAAAATGAAAATTGCAGTTGTAGGTTGTACACATGCCGGTACGGCAGCAATCGTGAATATCGCAGGTCTTTATCCAGAAGCACAGATTACTGTTTATGAAAGAAATGATAACATTTCATTCCTGTCATGCGGTATTGCATTATATGTAGGTGGCGTAATCAAAGATCCTCAAGGTCTATTCTATAGCTCTCCTGAGCAGCTAGCAGCACTGGGCGTAACAACAAAAATGGAGCATGATGTTCTGGACATCAATGTAAATGAGAAAAACATCAAAGTCAAAGACTTGAAAAGTGGAGAAGAGTTCACAGATACATTCGACAAGCTGGTTGTAACAACTGGTTCTTGGCCAATTCAACCGAAAATCGAAGGCTACGAGCTTGACAATATCCTTCTTTCTAAGAACTGGAACCATTCAAATGTCATCATTGAAAGAGCGAAAAATGCGCAGAACATCGTGGTGGTTGGTGCTGGATACATCGGTGTCGAGCTGGTTGAAGCCTTCCAGGAGCAAGGTAAGAATGTAACGCTTATCGATGCTGAAGATCGTATCTTGAGCAAGTATCTTGATAAGGAGTTTACAGATATTGCTGAAAAGACAATGGAAGATAAAGGCATCAAGCTTGCACTTGGCGAAATGGTTCAGAAGTTTGAAGGCAAAGACGGTAAGGTCGCTAAAGTGCTTACCACAAAAGGTGAACACGAAGCCGATATGGTTATTCTGTGCATTGGCTTCAGACCGAATACAGATCTTCTGAAGGGCCAGATTGACATGCTCGGCAATGGTGCAATCGTGGTAGATGACTACATGCGAACAAGCAATCCTGATGTATTCGCTGCTGGTGACAGTTGTGCAATTCGATACAATCCTACAGGAAAAGCTGGTTACATCCCGCTGGCAACAAACGCAGTCAGAATGGGAACTCTAGTAGCACGAAACCTTGTGGAGCCAACTGTCAAGTACATGGGTACACAAGGGACTTCAGGCATCAAGATATTTGAACATAACATTGCTTCAACAGGACTTACAGAGCAGCGTGCCAAGGATGAAGGCATTGAGGTAAAAACTGTGACTGTAGAGGAAAACAACAGACCTGAATTTATGCCAACATATGAGAAGGTACTTCTGAAAATTGTCTACGATGAAAAAAGCAGAAAAGTACTTGGTGGACAAATTCATTCACTGGTAGATATGACTCAGACTGTAAACACACTTTCTGTGGTCATTCAGAATGGGATGACAGTAGAAGAGTTGGCGTTTGTAGACTTCTTCTTCCAGCCGCACTACAATAAACCTTGGAATATTCTCAATTTGGCTGGTCTTAATGCATAAAAATCGTGTATAATAGACTTGGTCCGTAAGAAATAAATATTGAAACAGCCAATGGACCAATTTTCCAAATTGGTCCATTTCCTACGTTGGGAGGATATTTATAATGGTTAGAGTTGAACTTTTAAGTGCCTTCAGTAAGGAAGGTATGGGGGGAAATCCTGCGGGTGTCGTCTTTGATGCTTCAGGACTTACAGATGAAGAAATGCAGAGGGTTGCGGCAGAAATTGGTTATTCTGAAACAGCCTTCGTACTGCCATCGGATGTGGCAGAATATAAAGTAAGATTTTTTACGCCGAACGCGGAAGTGGATTTATGTGGTCATGCTACCATTGCGACCTTCTCTGCAATGTTGAGTACAGGACGCGTAAAACCTGGCCTGATATCACAGGAGACAAAGGCAGGTTGCCTTAAGTTGGAGCTGAAATCAGACACCAGCGTGATTATGGAGCAGACAAAACCGGAGTTTTTCGAAATGCCGGATGAACAGGAAGTCTTAAGAAGTCTTGGCCTAAGTCTTGGAGCCAAGCACGAAACCTTGCCGCTTCAGATTGTATCCACAGGTCTGCGCGACTTGTTCGTTCCCTTAAAGTCCAGTGCGCATCTCGCTGGAATCAAAGCTGATTTTGCACGCATAAGAGAAATCAGCAAGAAGCTGGATGTGACAGGATACCATGTCTTTGTACTGGATGCACCAGAGGGCTACGATGCTGCGTGTAGAAATTTCGCACCACTCTATGACATTCCTGAAGAAGCTGCAACAGGGACCTCGTCTGGGGCATTAGCATCCTATTTATGGAAGCATGGTGCAGCGAGCGGACTCAATATGCGCTTTGTGCAAGGTGTTGAAATGGGAAGCCCATCAGAGATAACTGCACGCCTGGAGATTTCATCAGACGCCATTACTGGGGTTTGGGTTGGCGGTAAGGCCGAGTTAAAGGGAAGCAAGGAAATTGACATTTAGTATGGGTGGAATCATAAGGTCCCAGGTTTAAACTGGACTACTGCATTTCACTGCTGCGTGTTTAAAGAAAAGCAATAAAATAAGCGATACCCAAATTTCAAAATTAGGGGATCGCTTATTTTTTTCGCATCCTTTCAGAAGGAAAGTTGATTTTGTTTATTTTCCGCCGCCGGCCCATATTAAGCAGCTTCCTTTCCAGACTTATTGCAATTTGCTGAATTCGTATTTGGAATGAATGTTTTAATGTCATAAAGGTGATACTCAACATCAAGACTGTCAACGACTAGCTTAGCATACGATGAACCAGATGACTGCATAAATGATTTGATTGATTCAATTTCAGATGAAAAGAATACAGAATTGCCTTGTTTTAAAGAAGCTGAGCACGTTGTAAGCAGGCATGCATCATTCGTATGAAGGCCATCAAGCTCCAAACAGCCTTTGTCGTTAATTTTCAATTCGCCAAACACATTGTGAGAATGTCCAAACAGATTGCCTTCAACCATAAATCCATTTTCAAGTAGCAAATACGCGTTCATAAAACCTCCTATAAATATTCATGCCGATGTATAAATATAACTCTTGAATGGATTATATCAGGTGAAGAATAATTAATCAAGTGAATTAATAAAAATTAATCCTAAATTATAAAAATAGTCTGACATTACTAATGAGTCTGGTATAATATACACAAAATACATAAAACAGGAGGTTTATATGAAATTTATCTATTTTGAGAATGAGGCAGGAAAAACACTAGGCATATTAGATGCGCAGGACAAGATTATTACCCTTGAGTCCGCTCTTGGGGCCACTGCACCAAAAGACCTTAATGCACTGATTGACACTATGTCAGAGGAAGAGGTCCTCGCCTTAGCCGAGAAGGCAAAAGCAATGGAAGGTACGATAGCACTGGAAGCGGTTAAAGTGCTTGCACCCATAGAATATCCAAAACGAAACATTTTCTGCCTGGGCAAGAACTACCTTGACCATGCTAATGAAACAAAGGGATTGCCTGGCGGCAGTGACGATATTCCACAGTTTCCAATCTATTTTGCGAAAGTCGCGCAACCGGCAATCGGACAAGGTGAAAATGTGCTGGCATATCAGGAATATACAGACATGGTTGATTACGAAGTCGAGCTTGCCATTGTCATCGGTAAGGACGGCATTGATATTTCAAAGGAAGATGCAGAATCGCATATTTTTGGCTATACAATCATCAACGATGTTTCAGCGAGAAATATTCAGCGCAAGCATGGTCAGTGGTTTAAAGGAAAGAGCCTGGAGACATACTGTCCTATGGGCCCTGTGCTCGTGCACAAGTCGGAAATAGCTTTCCCTGTGGAACTGGATATCCAGTGCAGCATTAATGGAGAAATGCGTCAGAACTCCAATACCAACCAGCTTATATTCGATATTCCTACAATCATACATGATCTCTCAAAGGGCATGTACCTGAGAAAGGGCGATATTATAAGCACGGGAACACCAGCAGGTGTTGGCCTTGGATTTAAGCCATTCAAGTTCTTAAAGCCAGGTGACACTATGGAATGTTACGTTGAAGGAATTGGCAAGCTTACGAACACATTTGGAAAAGAGCTTGTTTAGGAAAAGAATGTTTTGAACGGAGAAGCGTATGCGCATAGGGGAGTTTGCTCGTAAAAACAGCATCAGCATTGAAACTGTACGATACTACATGGACTTGGGACTCATTGTTCCCGTAAAAAGAGGCGGACAATATCATTTTGACAGCAATAGTATGAAACGTCTTGAAACGGTACTGGTCTGCAAATCCATGGGATTCACTTTACAGGAAATCAAGAAGATGTTTCATTTCATGTCCCTATCGAGACTGCATAACGACTCAGAGCGGGCCTTTTATCGACAATTCTTTAAGGACAATCTCTTAAGGATCAATGCGGAACTGGACCAACTTGAGACAGCAAAAAAGTTGGCTGAAGAAGCTCTCGAAAGCATTACTCTGGAAACAGATGGTGAAGGTACTGTCATAGGCATACCCCTAAGCACATTATCCATGCTGTCCTGCCCAAAATGCGGCGGAAATTTGGAGCTTAAAGCCGGGTCTGTTCGAAACAACAAAATCATTGATGGCCAGCTTTCATGCACCTGTGAAAGCGTATATGGTATTGAAGACGGCATCCTGCTGATCAGTCCGGTATATGAAAGTGTAGAATACAAGAGTACGACAGATGCCCGCGTGGAGTACTATGAAACTACTTCAGACGAGTATGTCGAAAAAATATTCATTGCAGGTGAATGGTTCAGAAGTGTAATGGGCAAGCTCAGTCAAGGTCTGAAGATACTGGAGCCAGGAATCGGATTCGGCTATGCACTTACCCAGAGTCTGGCATCCATACCGCCAGGCACCACATATATCGGTGTTGACCGGAACATGAACCGGCTGAAAGCGCTCAAGGCATATTTTGAAAAAAGTGATTTGAAGTTCGATCTGGTTTTGATTGCTGCAGATTTTCTGCAAATACCCCTGCGTGAAAAATCAATTGATATTGTAATGGATATGAGCGGGTCTTCAAATCGTGCTTTTGAGTCAGAAAATTTTCTGCTGCGTGAAATAGATGGTCTTATTAAGGACCATGCTGAAGTTTTCGGCATCTATATCATAGCAGATGGCATGAATGGCGAATATGTCGACCCTAAGTTTCATAGACTTTTCCAAACCAAAGCGGTTGTTGAGGAACTTAAGGCCCTTGATTACCTAATTGACACGGACTATACAACAAAAAAAGTGACAAGCGGCGGTCCGCATGAAAGCTTTGTGGAGTATGTGAAGTCCACATGGTCCTACTGCTGTCATGCAAGGCGATAATTCAAGAAAAGCTACAGTTGGTTTTACCGATTTCAAAAGGTGGAGTATACTCCACCTTTTGTCTTTTTTTTGCTAAAAGCACTTAAAAAAGACCATTGACCTCCAGTTAACTCCTGAAGATATGTTTGTATCAGAAGGGAGAGATACAAAATGAAAAATAGAAATATAGTACTGTTTGGGGCAGGAAGGTTTGTTTCCTTAATCGGGACCAACATGTACCAGTTCGCGGCCGGGCTCTATGTGCTTCAATTGACGGGCTCCGGTACCAAGTTTGCTTTAACGCTCATATTAGGAACGCTTCCACGCGTAATCGCGGCGCCAATTGCTGGTGTTCTAGCAGACCGTGTCAATAGAAAGCATGTTGCCGTTCTGACAGATCTGCTCAGCGGACTGCTTCTTGCAGGTCTATGGATGATATCCATGTTCGGCTCGATTACAGTAAATCAGATTTACGTCAGTATGGTTTTTCTTTCAATATTCAATACCTTCTTCGATATTTCAATCGAAGCTGCCAAACCAGAAATCGTGGAGACTGAAAGCGCGCTGGAAAGGCTGAATGCCATAAGCTATGGAATTTTTTCCTTTACCTCTATTGCCGGACCCGTTTTAGGAGGCCTTGCTTATGCAATGGTTCCTTTCAGAACCTTTGTCCTCATAAACGGGGTATCCTTCATCTTGTCCGGTGTGAGTGAATCATTTATCCGTTTCAGAGTAGAGGAAGAGTTTGAGAAAAAGGACAAGGACCCATTTGTAAGTGCACTGCTGGAAGGCATCAGGTATTTGAAAGACAATCCATTTTCAATTTCCCTAATGACCTTTTCCATAAGCATTAACTTCTGCCTTACACTGGCTATTACAGTTCCACTGCCATATATGTTCAACACGGTTCTCAAGATGACTTCAACCTGGGTGGGCATAGTAACGGCAGGATTTCCAGTAGGTTATCTTCTTGGAACGGTCATCATACAGTCACGTGGTGTCAAACGCCGGGGGCAGGCCTTCAAAATGGGCAGTATAGGCGTATTGACTGGGAAGCTGGTCCTGGTTGCCATACTGGTCCTTTCAGGACGTCTCATGAATGAATATGTTGCAGGCATGACGACTGCTGCCATGGCAATCATAGGCTTATCAATCGCCTACATTGACATCCCGCTTATGACATTTATGCAGTCCGCCATTCCAAGCCGTGTACGTGGGCGTGTGTTCAGTGTCATGACAATGGCATCACGCGTTGCCATACCCCTTGCCATGATTGTTTCAGGCAAACTGCTGAATATGCTGCATCCAGCTATAATACTAACGGTAGGCACCTTCATGTATGCCATGGTATTAGCCCTGCTGTCCGGTTCGGTGTATTTGAGAGAGTATGTGAGAACGAGTACGATTGTCATAGAGTAATTGCACCTGATAAGGAACGCGTATACAGGCATGATTGACTTTTTTATACATTATATGGATATTCAGTGACTTCCTGAAATGGGTCATGTAAAATGTACATGGCGTAATGTTTTAATTCCGGGGGGATAAAATGAAAGCATATAAAATGGGATATACCATAGGGTCAATTATCGTTCTAATCGTCGCAATCACTAGTGTTATTCTGCTGGGTTTACCAATTTATCTGGGACTGCTCGCAACACTGCTTTTTATGATGGGCCTATCCTGCTATAGGGGCTATGCCCTGTGGGAAGTCGTCACCATGGTCGTGTCGAAAATGAGAGATGTGGACTATGTCGCTGGTATGATGCTTCTGATTGGCGGTCTCGTAGCGCTTTGGATGCAAATAGGCACGATTCCGTCGCTGATTTACTTTGGCTTTACCTATTTGGCTGACTACAATCTTGTTTTGACCGCATATGCAGTCTGCATGGCAATGTCACTGATGATTGGGTCAGCAATAGGAACTCTAAGCACGATTGGGGTTGTTTTTTTGGCAGTTGGGCAGGGCATCGGCATTCCAGCAGGTCTTATGGTAGGTGCTATCGCGTCTGGCGCATATGTGGGGGATCGCATGTCTCCCCTTGCAAGTGGTGGAAACCTGGCTACTGCAGCAGTAAATGCAAAACTGACAGATGTTCTAAAGAAGCTCTATCGTTTCAATGTATTGCCTATTGTGGCTGTGGCAGTGATTTATACCATTATAGGACTACAATACGGTGTAGATGAAGCGGCGCAGGAAACCCTGCTCAAAGTTACAACTTTGATTGGACAGCATTATGAAATTGGCATGCTTGTCATCATACCGCTTGTGGTCTTGCTTGCTTCCATACTGGCTCTCAAGCTTGGAATCATAAAATCACTGACCGTCACAACGGGTGTGAGTGCTGCAATTGGCCTTTTCATACAGGAGACGGCACCTGCAGATATGCTGTCAAACTATATAAGAGGTTATGTGTCACAGACCGAGGGCCTGAGTCAAATCATTCATGGCGGGGGACTCCTGTCTATGTATTCGGTTGTCCTGGCGATTCTTTTTTCTGCAGGAATCAATGGCATTCTCGAAGGAACGGGCATGATCCGGCCCTTGCTTGATCGTTGGATCGGCCAATCTAAATCTACAGGCAAGCTGATTCGAAAAACAGTCTACACCTGTGTCGTTGTAACCGTGCTGACTTGTAATCAAAGTCTGACAGCACTTTTGACGGGCAGCTACTTCAGTGAAAAGTTCGAAGTGGCAGGAATGGAGCGGACAGATCTTGCCCGTGTAATACTGGACACAGGTATTTTGATAGTTGCACTCATACCTTGGAACGTCAATGCCATATTCTTTAAGTCTATCACTGGAATTACAGCACTGGAGTATGCACCCTATGCCTACTATCTATGGATTGTACCAATTCTGACAATGCTGTGGTCCTTCATAATTGAAAAAAGACTGAAACAGACACAGTAAGGGCGTGTGGCGCACTGGCTATTATCCCCTGATTCTACGCATATGAAATTGGGTATATTTTTTACGTGGAAGGGGGGTGGCTGGTTGAAACTGCAAAGCGGAATGAAAGCACCCGAAATAAGGTTTCGTGATTATAACAGCGTACCTTTTTCTCTGGAATCGCTTCAGGGGAGAAAAGTGCTTTTGTCCTTTTACAGATATGCTGGGTGTCCATTCTGTCAGTTAAGGTTCATGGAAATCGCCGAACGGTTTGGCACGGACGAACGCTTGGAGCTGGTCGCGGTCTTTCAGTCGCCGGAAGATTCCATCAGGAAGCATGCTGGCGGTGTGGATGTTCCAACAACAGTTATTGGAGATCCTGGCGAACGGTTTTATAAGGAATACGGTGTAGAGGAAGGCCTGCGTGCCTGGTTTGTGGGGATTACCAGTGCTTTTCGCTTTACTCAGAGCCTCGGAAGGGGCCATGTTTGGGGAAAGAAGGAAGGCAGCAAGAACCGGATACCCGCAGACTTTCTCATTGACAAGGATGGCATATTGAGACATGCATATTATGGAAAGAATATGGATGACCATATGCCGATTGACTGGATTGATGATTTTTTAAAGCTCTAGAAAACAGGACCTTGACCTGCGATGTAATATCACAGGTCAAGGTCCTATTGTTATCTACTCGAAATCTGCCAGGTTGCGTTCAATGAAAAGCCACGGACTCACATTGGTGTCATAGTATGACATGGTCCAGTGGAGGTGGGGACCTGTTGAAAAACCAGTCGTTCCAACCGTGCCGATAACATCCCCCTTTGCAACAGTCTGACCTTCGCTTACAAACCGTTCGTTCTGATGAAAGTAGACGCTGAATATGCCGTAGCCATGATCTATAACGGTGGTTTCGCCAGTTAGAATAAGCGGCATGGACAGCTTGACCACACCCGAATTTGGCGCTTTAATTTCCGTACCCGTTGGTGCGGCAATATCAATACCGGAGTGTCTGTAAGAGGTCAGGGACCCATTGACGTAACGCATTTCACCGAACTCGGTGCTGATACGCCCTTCAACAGGTTGAATGAACTTGCCATCCCATAGCTTTTTCTTGATGGAAGTGTCGCGTACAGGTGTGAAGTACTTTGCGTACTCACTGTAGGCTGCATCATTACGGGTGCTGGCTTCTACAGTCTTGTCGACCGTAAGGTACTGCTTGTTAAAGTCCTTGTAGTCAATCACCACAGGATAAACTTTAGTAAAGGCAGTCTGATCTGCGACCTTGACTTCCAGGGTTAAATCGTATGTTCCAGGTTCAGCCCAGTAGTCAGTAGCAAGAATTCCAAAGTAACCGTCATCGGTCTTTTCTACCACCAGGTTGTCTGCAAATGACTGCTTGAGTATGGGTGTTTGTTCCGTCATAATGTTCTTGATTTGAATGACAATCAAATCGCCTGCGGTTGCAGAGGTCTTGTCAAAAACAAGTTCAGGCTCCAGATACATTTTGCCGCTGAAGGCATAGGTTGCGTAGTTAGGGGCCGAGTTTGTTTCTGCCTGGGCCCAGGTGCAGGTCAGCTCATATCGCAGTGTACCGTTATAAGGATAAGGCAGGAATGCGTCCGTACTGAGCGGTTCTTCCTTCACAAGCGTTTCGCCGTCATATATGCGCAGCAAGACACTTTGAGGATCTTTCTCGAAGAAGAGGGAGAGCGGATAATCCGGGCTTAAAGGCCTTGCTTCATCTTGAGAAAAGGCGGTTTGTGTCTCTCTGTCTTTCAGGGTTCCGTCTGCAAGGGTATAAGACCAGCGTGAAGCTGTCGTTTGGACGGGCAGGGTCATGGTGCTGTAAGTTACCTGTACTTTTGGGGTGTCTTTCTCGTATAAGCTCATGAAGGCATCTGTGCTGAGCAAAACCCTTGCGTAGGCAGAATCAGCAGTATAATGCTTTTTACTGCTACGGTCATAAAGAGCTGTCTCATACGTCAGTGGGTCAACAAACAGGGTGAAATCATAGAGCTTTCCATTCACTGTATGTATGTCCATGTCGAACTCTTTATCGGAGCTTTCCGGTAGGTATGTCTCAGTCTCTTTCATGGAATTAACGACATTTACGACCGCTTCTATAGGTGCGATGTCTTGATCATAATAGTTCATGACAGGTGTATCTGAACCGTTTTCATAGATATTTATCTGAAGGACATCCTTTGACTTAATCGTTTTTCCGTCGTACCAGGCATAGGCTCCCATAGCAAGGGAAACCAGCAGGATGATGGATATTAGCTTTTTCATATGACCAACCTCCTTAAGTTGTACCTGTAGTATACCATTTCGCAAATAAGAAAAATATTGAAATTGCATTAAATAGGTCACGGGGCGTATGGTGCCATTCTATCATTCACAAGCCCTCCAAGATGTGGTATCATGACTAGGAAAAAGAATTAAGGTGACAAACAGCACTTAGCGATTAAAGAGGTGAATCTGTATGATAAATATGATTGTTGCAATCGGCAAGAATCGTGAAATAGGACGCGGAAATCAACTGCTGGCACATATTTCTGAAGACCTGAAGTACTTTAAGAAAAGAACGGCAGGTGGCATTGTCATCATGGGGTACAATACCTATGAATCACTGCCATCGGGCGCACTGCCAAAACGAGAGAACATCGTGATTACACGAAAGGATATCGAAATTCCAGGAGCTTATGTGGTTGGAAGTATTGAGGCGGCTGTTGAAAAGGCAAAAGCCCTTAAAGACGAGAATGAGGTCTTTGTCATAGGTGGTGCTTCAATTTATGAGCAATTTCTGCCGCATGCGTCCAAGCTGTACATAACACATATTTTTGAGTCGTTCACTGACGCCGATGTATTTTTCCCCGACTTCAAGGAAGAGTGGGAACTGACCGGTATTGACGCAGGGGTTGAGAATATTGGGCATACTTATCCTCATGTGTTTGCAGTTTATGAACGTGCAGTATAATCATTGAAAAATTGAATTGATGTTTGGGGCTATTGTTATCGGGGGATTGTCAATTAGACTTTGCCTTGATTTGCAATAGCCTTTTATATACGCTTCAACTGGATAAAAGTCACCTTTGGAGTGTGGTATTGTAGGTTAATTGACACCTTATACGGGTATCAGACTTGTATTGAATGGTAGCAGTGCACGAAAAGTACGCTGTACCGTAAGATATCAGCAAGATATGTACCGGTCAGGGATGCGGATTGGTGTATAATACCATGGAATGACATATATGGTTTGAAAGGAGCAATTATGAAAATTGATTTAAAAATGAAAAGTGTGAAACTGCTTGTTGCATTCATGCTGTTCGCACTTGTTGTTCAAACGGGTGCAGTCTTTGCAGATGTTGAGGCAGCGCCAGACGGATTGGCGATTATTAGCAATGATTTGATTATGGAAACTGGTCTTATATCGGCATCAGAAGGTCGGGTTTTGTTTTATGATACGCAAGGCAAATATGGCTATATGGACTATGAAGGAAATGTGGTCATTGAACCTGTTTATGAATATGCAACGGGATTCAGTTCAGGGATGGCGCGTGTAACCCTTGATTCAGAAGATGCGTTTATCGATCTTGATGGCAAGGTGCGCTTTTATGTGAAGGATGTGCTTGCCAATTATGACCTGAATGAATTCAGCCCTACAATCAATGATTTCAGCGGTGGCTATGCAAAAGTAGACACATACTCAAACACAACTTACATTGATAAGAATGGCAAGTTTATTGTACCGATAGACACATACTATGATGGACACGAGTTCAAAGATGGAGTGGTACAGGTGTTTGACAACGATTACAATACCTTTATCATTGATGCAAGTGGCGACGTGCTCTTTGAAGCCGATTCCAACTATGAATATTATGATTACTCAGAGGGCTTTGCACTGACATATGGTTATGATGAAAACCAGTACGGTTATGTGAACAAGTCCGGTGAAGTGGTTATCGACATGACACTTGACAGTGCAGATAATTTTAAGCACGGACTTGCGGTCTATGAAGAACTGGGGCTCTACGGGGTTCTTGATGCCAGTGGAAAGTTTTTGGTGTATCCTTCCTTTGAAGAGGCAGAAATTACAGACGATGGTTACGTAATTGGTTTTGATGGCATTTTCACAATCGTTCTCAATGAGAAAATGGAGCTGGTAGGCAAGTTTCCAGGAAACCAGATATACAGTATTTACGGAAATGTTGTCATTCAGCCAGATTCAGAAGGCTATGTATTCAAGGATCTGAGCGGTAGAGAACTTGGAACCTTTGATGACTACTATTTCATTGGCGACCATTTCTTTGATAGTGGCGATGGAAGACTCATAGATACATCGAATGTTCAGATCGGCAAAGAAACACGAGAAGTTTTCAAGAAGAAATTCGACTATGATTTCAAGTTCCTAGATGCAAAGGGCAATGTGGCAATCGACTTGTCGGAATACGATAACGTGCATCCTTTTTCTGAAGGTCTTGCCGTAGTAGAAAAGAACGGCAAATTCGGTTACATTGACACAAATGGTGAAATTGCCATTCCAATACGCTACATCGATGCAGACGATTTTATCGGTGGAACTGCCTCTGTAGAGACGGTGACAGACTATCTGACAATCGATAAAAATGGCGCTACTGTTGAGAATTCCTACTACGGAAGCTATGACGAGGAAGAAGAGCTTGGAGATTACTATGTTATCTCAACAGGGTATTACGGCGACGCTGGTGTCGCGAGCAGAAAAAGTGGCAAGGTGGTTCTAGAGCCGACCTACTATAGTGTAACGGATCTTTATAATGGCATTTTTGAAATCATGAACGACAGCTATGTATATGGGTTCTACAACGCCAATACAGATACGCTTGTGGAACCTGCCTACTCCTATATTGAGCAGTTCTATGAAACGGGAGACTTCTATGTCGAGTCGGAATCCTACCTGAGCGGCGTGGTTGATGTGAATGGAAATGTGATACTGGAACCTAAGTATGACAGTATCAGTGCACAAGGCAGCAATCTTTATATTGTACAGATCGATGGCAAATACGGTCTTGTTCAAAGAGATGGACAAGTTCTCATAAAGCCGGTCTTCGAGGAACTTTATCCAATGGAAATCAGTGAAGACCTAATTGGTTTCACAACAGTCGAGGGGTATGATTATCATGCGATGCTCTATGACAATGCTGAACAGGAAATCATAACGGACACGATTGAGGGCGCTCTCTCTGATTATGGTGACGGCTATATCCTGGTTACTAGCGGCGAGAATTCAGTTTCAGTCATTGGATTTGACGGTAAAAAGCTGTTTGAAACAGATGATTACTTCGCTGAAGCGGACGGTAAATATATTCTGCTTGAAAAGTATGACGGTACGAATTACCTGACTGACTTTGAAGGTAAGACTTATATGACAGACAATGATTTTGAGTACCTTTACCTGCCGACAGATCAGGACCATCTTATCTTCCTGAGGGATGGAAAATACGGTATCGTAAGTGTCGATGGTGAAGTGAAAACGCAGAGGGGATATATGTCAGTGGGTTACATCAATTCAGGTGTAATGGCATACTTCGACGACGAGAAATTTGGATATGTCGATATCAACGGAGAGGAAATTATCCATTCTGGACAGTATGCTTATCTCTACAGTTTTTCAGATGGACTGGGTCTGGTAATCGAAATCAATGAATAAATAAAATGAGCAGTCAGGCTTTGCAACTAGTCTGACTGCTTTTTTTATGTCATAATAATAAAAGTGTGAGCAAAAACTTGCGTTCAAATATAAGAACAGGAATTTTGAGGATAAAATGCAGTCATTAATCATAAAAATCATCTCAATAATGCTGTTGGTCATGCCGCTGCAGCAGGAAAGACCGGAAGCGCCGAAGGTTGAGTTGACCCCTTCGCAGGTATGGGCAGAGGCCCAGCTTTCTCAAATGAATCTGCCTCAAAAAATCGGGCAGATGATTTTGACCGGAATTGACGGCAAAACCATGACAGATGACGAACGGCGCATGATTCACAGTGGGCAGATCGGCGGCATCATCTTTTTAGGTCATAATGTCAAAACTGAAAGCCAGTTTATGGATTTGGTGGGTAACGTTTCGCAAGGAAGCGGTATTCCCCTCATACTCGCAATAGATCAGGAGGGGGGACGTGTTCAGCGTCTGCCGCTTGACAGAAGTGATTTTCCAAGCGCCCTTGAAATTGGCAGTAGACCCGAATCGGCATTTGACCAGGGTCAAGTCCTTGGAAGTGCAGTTAAACGTTTTGGTCTCAATGTCAACCTAGCCCCAGTGCTCGATGTGTTCAGCAATCCCCAGAACAAAGTCATTGGTAACAGGGCTTTTGGGCGAACACCTGAAACCGTTGCATATGTAGGTGTGGATGTCATGCAGGGTATACAGAGTCAGGGGATAGCCGCCTGTGTTAAACATTTTCCAGGTCATGGCGATACGACCGTGGATTCGCATGAAGGACTGCCTGTGATTGAGCATGATGCCAAGAGACTCATGGCATTTGAGTGGATTCCCTTTAAAAGGGCTATCGATGCGGGGGCAGATATGATCATGACAGCCCATGTGCTCATACCGGCACTCGATGAAAAGTATCCCGCAACACTTTCACGTACTATTGTTGGGGACTATCTCCGAGGCCAACTCGGCTATGATGGCATCGTCATGACAGATGACCTTGTCATGGGTGCCATATCAAAAAAATACACCTATAGTGAAGCTGTAAGACTCGCTGTAGAAGCGGGTGTGGATATGCTTCTTATTTCCAGTAATGATTATGTGGATGAAATCCAGCATACGCTTTACAGTGCGGTAAAGGACGGCGAGATGGATGAGGCCCGTATTGACGCATCCGTTATGAGAATACTCGAACTTAAGTACAAGTATATTGTTGAGTCACAAGAAGAAAATTCGGTGGATTAGTATCCACCGAATTTTTCAATTAAGGCTTGGAGTGTTGTAATGTCATTTTCGTCTATTTGAGGCATTTCAATGCTGTCAATGGCGTTGAACTGACTGAGTCTGTATTCAAGCGCATAGGTGAAGTGCATCAGGGTATTTTCAGATTCATCCACTGGCATAGACATGTTGAAGTCAAGCCAGAGCATTTTTGGTATGTTCAGGTTGGATACGCCAATCTTATAGGTGAAAGATGAGTCAGCAAGCATGGCGAACATGTCTTCAACTTCTTTTCGCAGCTCGCTGTCGGGATTGTCCAGGTCAGAAAGATTCTTTTTCAGTGTTTCGATTTCCATATCCAGATCTTCGGCAATGAGTCCTTCGTTCAGTTCTGCAATGTCAAAGAGCAGGGTCTGCCCTTTTTCATTGCTTAGGACTGCGGCAAACATGTCTGCATAGAGATCGATGAGGGTTTTAGCTGAGAAATGGACCTCTATGACTTTAAGCGTCTGTGCATAGCCATTGTCGTCCATGATGTAGTCGTCAGCATATTGCAGGGTTTCTTTGTTAAGATAATCCTTTAAGATCTTTACGCTGTCCTCTTTGTGTTCCTCCATTACATCGTACAGGCGTGCCATGAAGTTGTCTGGAAGTGTTATTCCAAATGCATTTTCAAGGTCCTCAGCTTTTATGAGAATGTAATTGCCGAGGATTGGGTATTTAAAAAGCAGGGTGTCGTCTACGACATATGCTTCAATGACCATTTCCATCCCGGACATATCCAGTGTTTCGATGAGAGACATTTGAAAATCATCCGGCTTCATAACCACATCTGAACTCAGCTTTACCGCCATATTGCTGTACATTTTAAGCATGGCCTTCAGTTCAGGCGGTATTTCCGAATCACTTGTGATGTCTACATCGATTTTACCAGTTACATCTGTGTGATAGGATTGAAGCTTTCCACTGCTGTCAAGTAAGCGATCAATCCGCTCCTGGGCAGTGAGATCTAAGGCGCTGTTCAAGGCAAGTCCTGCGAGAATGGCAATGATAAGAATGCCAGCCGCTAATAATTTTTGATTTTTCATGTTTTCCTCCTAATGCTGCTGAAAATGTGTAAATGTCAATTCTTAAGCCATATCAAAAAACCATTACGAAATTAAAGATAAAAAAAGGGGTTTTAATTTCTATGACGAATGGATAAATATGTGATAGCTTTTACTATTATATATCGGAAGTGTGACCGTGCAGTGTACAAGAGAGGTAATAATATGCAGATTTTGCACTTGGAGTATAGTGCTTTCTTCAGAAAGATTATACATGACATGCTCATAGAGTCGGGATTTAATGCAATATCTACAAAAAGTGGACAGGAAGCCTATAAGGTGCTGGCCCAGGACGATATTGATTTGATTATAACAGGACTTGAACTTGCAGATATGACAGGCGAAGCTCTGATTGAGGAGCTTAGGGACTCGAAATATCAGAATATCCCCATAGTCGTCATTACCGCATCTGATATGACAGAAGTACGACAGCGACTAAAAGGCGTTTTCATCGATGACTTCATTCTCAAGCCTCAGCTGACACAAGAAAGGCTGGAAGATGTCATAAGCCGGCTGACATGATAAGTCAGACCATCATCTGACATATGCGCCGCACTGCAAATGGGTAAAAATTGATCAGGACCTCGAACCTCCAGCTTAAGTTGGAGGTTTGATTATTTTTTGGGGTATCAATCCCACAAGGAGTGTGGGCGTATGAGAAGACAAAGACTGCTAATTGCATATTATTACTTCATCGGCTTATATACGGCAGTTTTGTTCGGACTGGGCTTTGCGCTTTTTAACGTAGAAGTGGGTACGGAAAAGCTTCCAATCATCTATGTTATCTTTCCTTTCTTGGACGCTATAACTGCGGTCATCATGATCAAGACAATTACGCGGAAGGGTTTAAAGCGCTTTTTCATTCTCTTCTTAGCAACCGTGGCATTTCTTCATTTGATGCTTGTGCCCATCTACGCGCAGCTTGTAAGCGGAGGTATATTCTACGGCATCATGCTGGTTGCTATGATTGCCATGAGTGAAAACTTGCTTTTTACGAGAACTTACCTGGTGCAGGAAGTGCTTACACTTGAAGAACTGAAGAAATGGATTCCCATTGCAATCAGCTTTGGGGCTGTAGGTGCCCTTACGGGTGGTGTAATGCTCAGACTTGCAGAAGGGAGACTTCCTGCAAGCGTAATCTTCATATTGACTTACCCTGTATTTCTTATGAGCGTGTGGATTGCCATCAAGCTTTTCAAGGAATTCAGTGTGAAAAATACTGAAATATTTTCAAAGAGAAGAGTCACGGTAAGATCTATCTGGAAATACAGTACAGGTCAGATTTTCCTGCCTTTGCTCGTCTTTTGTGTTGCGATCATAGCAATATCGGATACCGTGAATGAATACTTTTTCCATTACTACTCGACAAAAACACTGGGTAGCCTTGAGAATATTACAGGCTTTCTGGGGATTTTTCTGGCGATCCGCTACAGTCTGGAGTTGGTGCTCAATGTGTTCGTTTATCATAGACTTGTTAAAAAAATAGGGTCCATCAACATCATGCCCCTATTGCTGATTGCTGCAGCAGCAGGTCTTGCAACCGTAAGCCTGGCTGAATATGGCCTGACATTCGCCTTGCTGGGCAGAATTGTTTCCACAGTTGCGGTCATCGGGATGATGGTCTACTTGCTGGAGGTCTTTTACCAATTGCTTGATCCCCTCTACCGGCCCTCTCTGGTCACCGTAGTGGGCTATATTGATGCTTTTTCAGGCTATGCCATAGGTGGTGGAATCCTATTGCTGCATACCCAGTGGCATATGAGCAGAAGTGTACTTGTAGCCGTTCTGGTGGTTCTTCTCTTGGTTCTGGCACTTGTCTGGTCAAGGAACAAAAGGGGATTCATAGACATTCTGAATGCATCCCAGAGTGTGGAGCTGACATCCTCTGTAGAGGAGCTCATTGGCAGCAGTGACACTTCTGGGGTACTGCGCAATCTTCTTGAGGAAGCAAAGCGCGGCAGCCGTTCTGAAAGACTTTTTCTGCTTTACGCTATAAAAAAGAAAAAACCGAGTGAACAGGTAACCTGGTTAAGCGAGCTCTTTGATATTTCGGAAATGGAAATACGTGTCGCGATTCTTGAACACATTTTTGAAAAAAGGCTGTTTGAGTTCAGTCCTGACCTCTATGCCCATGAGCTAAACGACGAGTTTAAGAACTGGCTGGTCGTGAAGTGCTTCATCAATTATCCCTACCTGCGCGATAAGCTGATATATGACAAGCTGAGGGAAGTCATAAGGGATACACCGCCTAAAGATGAAGCGACCCGTCAAATGATGCGGTACATGTTTGAAGAAATCAAATCAGCCTATGAGCCGGTTTTGACTGCTATAGACAAAAGGAATCACATTGAAGACGAGGTCCTGCTGGGAACCCTAATAAAAGCATATGGTTCAATGGAGCAAAATGTCCATATCGATTGGTTTTCTAAAGGGAAAATCTATACACCGGAAGTCAACGCAGCCTATGATGCTCACGTGGGATACCGTGCCCTCATGTATTTTGCACAGCGTATGGATTATCTGACAATCCAGTCTGTAGTGGGTGCTTATGACCATGAAGTTCTGGAACAAATGCTTACAGGCGATACGATTTCTCACCGGCTTTGTGTGGCGCAGTCCCAATGCCATAATAGACAGGACTTCTCGGCAGTTGAAAGCCTGACACAAATGCTTATTTTTACACTGAACTGTAAACAAAATGTCAAAGCAGATCACCTGACGGCAGAACTGGTGGATTCAGAGCTCAACAAGGTTGTATATGCCATCGAAGCCGTTTTGGTCAACCACATGCTTGAAAAGAACAGTATAAAACTCATGGCAAACAGCTATGACTATATCATTCACCCTGAGAAGAAACAGGTCCTTATTGAAATGATTCGCGGCGTAAGAAAAGACCCACAAGTCAATTTGGTCATAGATTTACTGGAAAGAAATGTGCAGGCTCTTGGTCATTCAAGCTTTGCCTATGAATTTGGAGATGCAGACAGCTGGCTGGAAACACTCATAGAATACAACAGAGGTGGTCACGTGAATGCGGAAAGAAAAAAAGAAATCGACTTTATGATTGCACTGAAGTCGATTCCTATGTTTGAAACACTGGATATTGATACCTTGAAAAAGCTAACGGAAATTGTCACTGTAGGGTATTTGAATTCGGGAGATACGATTGTTCAGCGGGGTGAACCAGGGAAGAAATTCTACATGCTGATGAAAGGCAGTGCGGCAGTTTATGTAAATGAGAAAGAGCCGCCCATTGCCCAAATCAATGAAGGCGAAATGATTGGTGAACTGGGTGTCATCAACAACGACATGCGGACAGCAACAGTCAAGGCAGATGGCCCTGTTGAGCTTCTTTCCATGGAGGGGGATGCATTTCTCGAACTTGTCAAAAAGAACTCTGCAATCAGCATGGCTGTCATTAAAATGCTCTCCTTCAGACTGACGGGAATGCTAAGGGCCAAGGGGCGCTAGTATGAACCTGAGATATAGTGTGCAGAGGGCATATATGATATCATAAAAAGTGCTTGAGCATAATTGACAGCATAAAGAAAGGCAATGGATATGAAAAAAGTATTGGTTATAGCAGAAAAACCCTCAGTAGGAAGAGATATCGCCCGCGTACTTGGCTGTACAAGCCAGAAACAGGGGTATTTTGAAGGCGATAAATATATTGTGACCTGGGCGCTGGGACACCTTGTCACACTGGCTGATCCTGAGGCATACGATAAACGATTTGCAACCTGGCGTCTTGAAGACCTGCCGATCATGCCATCTAAGATGAAGCTGATAGTCATGAAGGGGTCTGGGAAGCAGTTCAGCACCATTAAAGGACTGGTTGAAAGGCGTGACTTGGCATATGTGGTAATCGCGACAGATGCAGGGCGCGAGGAAATGCAAACTTATAAAGCTGTGTAATTTATCAATACACCTTATTGCCGGGTGTATTTTTTTTATGATATTCTTAAGAAGATAGCAATACTTATGTGTGTGTAGATTCGAGGTGTACAATGAAACGAATAGTTCAGGATAAGAGTATATTTGGAGATACATACAAAGTAACGTTGAATAATGTAGTGATAAGAGAGATTGATATAGTTAAACAAGAAATTGATATTGCTGGTGATACATATATTATTATTTTTGATTGCGATGGACAGGTTATTGGAAAGGTTTATGAGTATTTGAATGTTAAAAATGGATCAGATACCCTAAGTTCGAGAAGACAAATGGGTTTTGTACTAAAATTGTTTTATATTTATATGGAAATAATTGATAAAAAAATCGTAGAGCTAGATGATAATGATTACAAAAATTTATCGCAGTTTATACATGGGGAACGAATTAGCGGAAATCATATTGAAATTGAACACAGGGATTATCGCTCAAATGAGACACATAATATATATATGTCTGCTCTTAGACAATATCTTAGTTGGTTAGGATTTGACAAGACACTAGTATTTAAAACTCGTGTAATAGGAACTGCGGTAACTGGACACGGGCATTTAGCTCATACTAGAGTATCAGATAGTAAAAAGTATGTTTTATCAAAAAAGAGTAATAAGAACTCTAGGTTTGTACCTAAATACATTTCTGTAGAAGAATATGGAATAATTGTTAAATACATCGAGAACGTTAGGTCGCAATTCAAGCGACGAAATAGTGTTATTATTGATCTGATGTATATGAATGGGCTAAGATTAGGCGAGGTGTTAGGATTAACACTAGAAGATGTGCAGTTACATCCAAATGGAATGGGAGATGGTTTATTATTATTAAGGAATCGGACCAGTGATACTGAAGATCAAAGCGCAAAAGGATGTATTCGAATAAGGGATACATCAGAATACGAACATCCAAATTATACCAAGGAAGATATAGGGTATCAGAAAATCCATCTTGCTGGGCCAATTATGAGTGAGCTAAAACAGTATATAAATGAGTCCAAAAGTATCTTAGATAAATCAGAAAAAAAAATTGATAATTATTTGAAGTATGCGAAGGCAGATAGTGTTGAGGGCAAGAGGCATAATTACTATGTTTTTTTGAACAAGAATCACACCCCTTTAACCTCAGTAGGTTGGGGCAAAACACTTAAAAAAGTTTTTAAAGCGGCTCATATTGAACTTGATGTCAAGCACAAAAAAAACAACTTAAGTCATAGATTTAGACATGGGTATGCTATGTTTATGATAGAGGAAATGAAAATGGAAATTCATCAAGTTCAAGTTTTAATGCGTCATAAGAGTATTGAAAGTACTAGAATATATTACAATCCCAAAGAGGAAACAATTTTGAATCATTCGAAAGAAATTCAGGAAAATATACTCAAAAAAATTAATGTGGAGAATTAACTAGATGGTCAATTCGTGTGAAGAATTTAAAATGAGTTTGTTAGAAGCCTTAAGAGCAGATATTAAGAATTTGATAGTGAAACATATTTTGTGTGCTATAGCATCAGATATTGATATAGAAATCTTAAAAAAATCAAGTCATAGGTTTAATACGGAAAAAGCTGCATGGGATATTATTTTGCTCCGATATACAGGCCTTGATAATCCAAGTATTCAGTGGGATACCTATACGAGATTGTATTGGGGAAGTATTTATGATTTTGAAGGGAAAAGAGAGCTTTTTAGGTTTTATAAAAAAGGAAAATTAAGAGAATTTCAATATACAAGATATTTAGATATAGAGTGTATTTTATTTAAACAATATTTAAAGTTAGCAGAATTTCAAGACACAGATAAAGATGAAAGAGTTCATGAAAACACATTATTGTATATAAATGCACCAAAGAGTCCAAATCCAAATGTTTTAGAACGACAAATGCTCAATGTGCCGTTTTTAGGGATGGAGACGACACTTTGTAACTTTCCAATTCATTCGAAACAGTCAAATATAATCCAGCCTGTGTTTCAATCAACGGACATAAATAGTTTGCAAAGTAATATAGTCTATAATTTTGATATTCAAACAGATAATAGATTAGTCGGTAAAATTTTACGAGAATATATTGAAGCCGTTATAAATAGTTATACACGATCGGGAGAGTTTGATTTAATAACATTACGTCTATTTGCATACCTATTCGTTTATTCATCTGAGAAGCCGCAAGATTTAAAGTCAGATGATAAAAGTTCACGTATTGAAAGATTTAAGTCTATAACTGATTTTAGTCAGCTAATATTCAATAAACAATATGCATTCATGAAAGCATTTGACGAAGAGCTTATTAAGAGAAATTTCTTATTGCACAAAAGTAGTGATAAATCACTCAGAATGAAATTAGTTGAGTTTTATAGATTTTTGATGAAGGAATATAAAGAAGATCTGTATGAAAATTTCGATAGAACATTCGGGGAAGTCCTGTACAGCAAAATGTTTTATTCAGCGTATGAAAGTGGAATGAAATTTTATTATTACAGCTCATATGAGTCTTGTCCCAAGGAAGACTCATTTTACGTTGTATTTAAAAATATGAAAAATAGAACTGCTCATATATCATTGACTAAGTTTGACTTTACTGATGTCAAACTTAGAACACATAAGGAATTGCTAAAGAATTTTATATGGTCGGATATAAGCACAATTAGAAGACAAGAGAATTATTCGTATGTGAAGGAGTTTTTGGTTTCAAGTCAGGAATTTACTGACATCATAAATGTTAAAGATAAGGGATATCTTTCTGTAGAATTTCTTATTTATTATAGAGATTGCATCGATTTACGAAATCCAACACAAGGAGGTCGGAAAGGGAAGATCAAGCCTATTAGAAAGTTTTTAAAGTTTGCTGGAGATAAGATAATAGAAGAATCAAGTTGTTTAGATATTTACACCCTTAAGGGACTTGCCAATTACGACGGTGGAAGACCTATGACTGATCATGATTGTAAAAAAATTTATTCTTATATGATGAGTCGACAAAACGATTCTAGCGAAGAAATGTTATACAGAATAGTTTTTGAATTAATGTTAACAACAAATATTAGAATGGGTAATATTATTAATCTCACTAGAGATTGCATAATTAGCAAATCAGCTTCAAACGGAAAAATAAAATTGATGACAAAAAAAAGTGACGAAGAGTTTGTTGAAAAATTAGTATCGCTGGAAGTTATTAAGCTAATTGAAGATGCGATTAAGTGCACAGAACATTTAGTTAAAGATGACAATAAAAATAGTAACTTAATTTTCATAAAAGCATACGACAAACGGTTTATGACAGCAAATAAACTAATTGAGTTTCGTCAGTATTTCTTTCGATGTCTAAAAGAACTAAGAAGCGAGTTAGATTTTGATGATTATGTTCCATATAATTTAAGACATACATTCATTGAAAATGCATATAATGAAGGGATTTCAAAAGGTTTGACATTAGCAGAGATATGTTTGATAACTGACACTAGCTTCAAAACAGCAAAAAAGCATTATAGAAGCTCTAATGCAATTAAATATGTCGAAGCTTTCGCAAATGTTGTTTTGTCTAATGTTGATGTAACAGGCACAATCAGTGTGAATCCAGAACATTACAAAAATGATGTTAAGAATGGATTAGGATCCTGTAAAGAGAAACATTGTAAATTTGATGAAGGTGCATGTTTGCGATGCAGTTATTTCGTAACATTTGTTAATCGTATACCAAAGTTCCAAGAACGAATTTTAAGTATTAATGACCTGTTAAAGTTAACAATTTCAGATGCTGAGAAACAAGAACTTATTGCGCAGAAGCGTTTACTTGCCAAATATCTGAGTAAGTTATTGAGCTTAGATTCTGAAGGAGATTATTATGTCACATGCTAGGAAATACGATTTAGATGTGTTGAAAAACTTGTATGAAATGAAACGAAATAAGACAAATATGGTAATTGGTAGAAATTTCAGGATAGCTAAAGGTATTATGTTCAATGATATGACTTGGAATTTCAAATATTTTAATACTGATAATCGGAAATTGAGCTTATATCGGTATAAATTTGAAAATTTTCCCAGTCAATTTCAATTTTACTCTAAATTGCTATTGTTAAATGAGTTGATTGTTAAGAAAAGAGACCCACCTGGTGTTGAAAGCTCCTATAAACTCTTGAAAACGTTAATTAATCAACTGGACGAGTTCGGATGTAAAAATATTATTGATATAGATATTGGTATTGCTGAGAAAACTGTCGTGCTTTTAGAACATAAGTCAATTGCATATAGAAATCATATTTTAAGGATATTTTGTAAATTGTTAGAAGTTGCATCTGAAGTACATGATATTGATTTTTCGAGTGAAATTTCATTTCTTGAAGATTCTGTTATGGAAGAAATTAGGCGTAATACTACATCGAATGATTATATTCCCGACTATTTTTATGATCAGACTATCGCCCTAGCTTTAAAAGATATAAATGACGAAACTTTATCTAATCGACAAAAAATGATAGCCTGCCTAATTGTTATTATGGCAGAAACGGGTATGCGGGCGGAAGAAATAACCCTAATTGAAAGAGATCGGTTAGAAACACTAAGTGTTAATGGAAAAAGTGTTAATTTTATGAATTTTAACGTATTTAAAATACGAAAAGAAGAAACGCAAACTTTTATGACAGAAAACGCTACTTTTGCATATAAGAAACTGAGTGAAATCACATTACGTGCTATAGAGAATTTATCAGAGATTTCTTTATGTAGGGCGTTATGGACCTACTATACGGGAAAGGAGCTGCGTAGAAGAGTTGGTATATCTGAATTACGCGAAAAGAGACAAAAAATCCCCGTTGAAAGACAAAATGAAATTATTGTAGACATGCAAAGGTATTTATTTATAAATCCACGTACTGGTCTTCAAAATAAAGGGAACATGCTGCTTCGAGAAAACGTGGAAAGGTTCTATTTGAGACATCGCAATGATTTTGATATTTCAATGATATCATTTCATGAAAGAGAAAAAATAAAAGTGAAAACATTAAGCAGTAAAGCAAAATATAATAAATTTTTATCAGCTTCAGAACGCAAGAAAATATCATATGAAGATGCAAAAAAAATTGAATACTTCTATGTAAATCCGCACATGTTTAGAGTTACCGTTTGCACAAAATTATTTGAGCAAGGCATTCATATTAGCTATATAATGAAGCATATGAACCACTTAACTGATGATATGACCGCATTATATAATAAAAGCGAATATAAAAAGGATAAGCTAAAACAAAATTTGTTGTATTACCATACTGTTTCTGAGCTACTGAATTCAGATAGAAGGTTAAATAATCATGATATGCAACTAAAAAAAGAACTGGAAAAACATGATACATTCATGAATGAAAAAAAAGCTATTGATGAGTTTTTAGAGAAAAGTAATTTGAAAATAGGAAGAGATTTCAATAAGATATTGAATATTTTATCGATGACAGGAACAACAGTCACTGAAAACGATTTAGGAATTTGTATTTCAGATTCTTTAAACAATTTATGTGAGCAAAGAGATTATTTTAGTTCTGCGAGCGATTTTTATCATATTGGAATACAGCTACCTAGTTATGAAAATATTAATTATACTTATTCCAGGTTTTTGAATAAAGAAAGAATTGTTCATCATAATAAAACAGTTGCAGAGGATAATCCCAATCTTCAAGTAGAGTACGAGCGAGAGGTCAATGCATTAAAGCATTTTGTGAAAAAGAGCATGATTTTTGAGCTGGATTTGTTAATTGAAGATTTATCAAGTTCATCTGTCGAGCAAATGGTTGAGGAGTTTCCTCATTTAGTATCAGTCATTACTAGGGTGGATGAAATACGGAAAGAGGCTCTGAAATGGATTCAATAATTGAAGTGGTTAAAGAGAGATTACGTGAATTTGATTTGTCTGAATTAGAGGATTTAGATGAAAAAACTAGGTTAAGACTAGTTGAAATTGAAAATTTGATACAAGAAACTCAATTAATCAAAATGAGGCATGTTGAAGAAGTTAAGAAACTGAAAATTAATATATCATATATTTCAAATTCTAAAAAAACAAGTTTTACTAGAAAGACTTTAAATAATAATCCACTTCTATTAGAATATGTTAAGAAGTCTATGGATTCGCTTAATGAGGAAGATGACATATTCAATCTGAAGAGGTTAAAGCGCATGCAAGATAAATTGGATGATTATGAAAGTCATAATAAGAAGATTTTAAGGAATATAGTTGCAGGTAAAAAATCAGAACTAGAGTGTGTCAAACTTGAAAAAGAAATCTCTATTCTTGTTAAAAAAATCAATTATTTGAAGCAGGATAATAAGGATAAAGATGATATTATTAGCAATTTAAGAGATCGAATAGATAAAGGCAAATTGAGCAATGTCAAAAAAATGCGTTGATAGAGACTGTCTCAAATTTTGCATAAATGCTCCGCTGCTAAAATGGTAAATACAGGGGAATCTCGGATGAACATTAAGATATGCATACTGTCATTTATGGTACTGAAATCTGCCCTTGACTTCAAGGGTCTGGCAAAGGGGAAATTTCAGTACCTACGATTTCAAAATAATGCAATTGTGTTGATGATAGTAGCTTTTAAACGGATTGTTTCACAACTCTTCAAATTTGTTTATATATGTCCTTGTTTAACCTAAAACTATCATAGACTTATGGTAAATAACTCAACTTTCCCAGCAACAAACAACTCACGAAATAAGGTTTGCCAATGAGTTCATACCGATTTTTTGCACTACTTGATATTTAAACATAAAAATGCACCCATCCGTCTGATAGAATTAAGTTCGCGAAAACAAATTCCAGACAAGAAAGGTGCATGCATTCATGATACATTACAACAACTCATCTGAACAGACTCAAATTGCATTATTTAGAGCTTTTTCTGACCTTGGTATAGCTAGACTGCTTAGGAAAGCAGGCATATGCAAGGCTTGCGGGTATTCTACCTATGAAGTGTTCAAGCTTTCGTTCCTGCTTGTTTTTCGGGGCAAGAATCTATTTAGGTTCCTCAACTCCACACGTGGCAGTTCAGCCGTATCAAAGAACACTTATTACAGATTCCTAAATAGCACAACATATAACTGGAAGAGGTTTCTTTTGTTATTAGCTGCAACAGTAATCCGTTCTTTCCATCGCTTGACCAGACCTGAAAGGGTAAATGTATTGATTCTTGATGATTCAGTTGTTCCAAGAAACCACAGTAAATCCGTTGAGCTGCTAGCAAGAATTTATGATCATGCTGCCCATAAATACCAAAAGGCTTCACCATGCTAACTCTGGGCTGGTCTGACGGATACAGTTTTGTCCCAATTGGTTTCACCATGCTGTCTTCATCAAATGGAGCCAACCGTTATTAGGAAATCGATGAAGCT
Organism: uncultured Acidaminobacter sp.; assembly: GCA_963678925.1. Lineage (GTDB taxonomy): Bacteria > Bacillota > Clostridia > Peptostreptococcales > Acidaminobacteraceae. The sequence continues at coordinate 3,970,039 of OY787533.1, forward strand.
ATCGATAAACGAACAAATGGGTACAAACGCCGCGCCGAAGCACTGCTCAGAAAACCAGAAGCAGCGATCAGACTTATTCGTGATGCACTGTCTCATGGTGTCATAGCGGATTATGTTCTTATGGACACATGGTTTACCACTGAACCCATGATTGAATCCATTCTTGATCAAGGCCTAGATGTTATTGGCATGATACGTAAGGGCAATGCAAAATACCATTATAAAAACAAGATGTATGATCTGAAATCACTTCGAAATTTGGTTCGAAAGCACTGCGGCAACGGACTCTTTGGCTCTGTTATAGTCACCACTAAAAAAGAAATCCCTGTAAAAATCGTTTTTGTCAGAAATCGTACAAATCACAGCGAATGGCTTGCTGTTTTGAGTACTGACTTGACGCTTTCTGATGAAGAAATCATTCGGATTTATGGAAACAGGTGGAGCATTGAAGTGTTTTTCAAATCCACAAAATCATTCATGAAGCGTGGTAGCGAGTTCCAAGGTAGAAGCTACGATATGATCATCAGTCATACCACAATCGTATTTACAAGATACATCGTGTTGGAATGGCTACGACGAGAAGAACACGATTCTAAGACTTTTGGTGAATTGTTCTTCAAGTACTGTGAAGACGTTCAAGATATGGATTATCTAACAGCTCTACAAAGTCTAATGAGCTTATTCATGGAACAAGTTAAACAGACTGGCAAAAGAAACAAAGATGCTATCAAACGTCAACTGCAACAATGGATTAATCAGTAAGCCTCGTTTATCAAGGTTTTGTTTGCTGATTTATGCTGGGAAAGTTGAGTTTGTAATACTAGATAATCCCTAAGTTGAAATCAGATTTTTACATGGATAAATTGAGATTGTCATTTAATGTAATATAGCTATATTCCCCTATAGTTTAGTATAATGATACTTAATAAATCATATAAGGGGCTTTATCGCACAATCTAGATGAGGTCAACCGATTAATAGGTCAATAAGTGAGGGGGGATATTGGTTATGATTACAGTATCTGAAATACTTAAAAAGACAGTCCTAAGACGATACCCTGTAGTATGTGGTGAGAGAGGACTTCAGAATGAAGTTGAGAAAACAGGTATTATTGACTATGAGTTTAACATAGAAGGTTTTGTAGACACGAACAAATCTTTTCAAAAGGGTGACTTTTTGATTTCGAGTTTAATGTTCACAGAAGGAAATGAAGAAAAGCTTTTAAATATGGTTATTAAACTTGTAGAATTACAAGTTTGTGGGTTGGCTGTAAAAAGTGTATTTTTCAAAGAACTACCAAGCTCTGTGTTAACCTATTGTGATGAACATGGATTTCCGATTATCATTTTTGATAATGCGGTCTATTTTGAAGAAATCATATCAGAAGTTGATGATTTACTTAGAACGTCTGATTGGGTCAATATCAGCGAAAGTAAAATTGGTATCATGTGCAGAAGTGACCTCTCAAGATATGAGGTAGAAGACATTTCGAAAATACTGCATACAGACCAAGCCGCATTTGCGACAGTGTATTGGGTAAGACACAAGAATGGCAAGAGTCAGTTCAAGGTTAAATCAGAAGTCCAAGCTTATTATAAAAGTCATGGTAAAATTAACAATTGCTTGTTATTTAAACACGGTAAAGACCACATAGTTATTGTTTTATCCGATACAAAAGACAGACAAGCAAGTCTAAATAGATACAAGCAGGTTCTTGTTCATATTGAAGCGAACTGCGAAAATCTAATCGTTGGTGAGAGTGGCATCTACCATTCCAAATCTGAACTGGATTATGCAATCAAGGAAGCTTACTGGAGTTGTTGTATTGGGTGTATACTTAGGACCGATTTTTTGAATTATGAAGAGGCAGGAACTTGGGGGCTTCTATCAGCCCATTATGGATCACAGCACATGAAGCGTTACATGGAGTCTTATCTTAGGCCAATACTGAATGAAAGCACCTCAGGAGATACAGTTTTACTAGATACTCTAGTTGAATATGTACTGTGTGAGGGAAATTTGAAGATGACTGCATATAAATTGTCCGTTCATGAAAATACATTACGTTATAGACTAGGAAAACTTAGAGAGCGTATAGATGATCAGGCTAGTGATTTTATCTTTTTTGAAAACGTATCAATGGCAGTTAAAATCTATTTATTGAATAAAATGAGTTCAATTTGAAGTTTTATAGAGTAGAGTTTTGCAAAGTATAGGGAAAGAGAATTTGTAGATAAATACAAAATCTCTTTCTTTTTATGTTTTTGGCAACGAAGAAAAGTCGGTTTTAAAAGTGTAAAATTTCTTTAAGGCAGGTGAGTTGATGATAAAAAATTATGAAAATCTACTAGATGTTGAGGAAGAGAATAAACTAGAGATTGATCATGTGATAAACACTCTAAAAGCAATATACAGATATAAAAGGTCAGATACAGGAAGCGCAGGTGCGCGAGTATTAGCAGAGTTTAAAGGTATATCTGGAGCTTTAGGTGCCAAATACTTAGCACGACAGGATGCGGAAGTCTTACTGATAGTTGGTTGTACCCCTGAAGCGACACAGCAGTTACGGGTCATGCAGAGGTTATTCAAGAAGCTGAAAAGGGTAATGGTCTATGACCCCATATTGTTTGAAAATGCATCCTGGTTTATAAAAACCTTTCGTGGGAGAAAATCTTCCATAGAATATTTACCAATAGAAAATCTAGAGGGTGCGGTAAAAAAATCTGACATCATCATCATAGATGGGTCGCTAGCATCGCCTATGATAATGAAAAAGTGGATTAAGAAAGGGACCCATATAAATTGCATACATGGCAGTTGGAGTAAAGTACAGCATCTTGATTCATTTGTCTTGCCTGAGGCAAAGATGGTTACAGATAGTATGGAGTGGAGTAGGAACAGCAGCGTATTTGGCCATGCTATTAAAGATGATCTTATAGTTCCTAAAGATATAATTTGTAATATTGAAGATGTAATACTTGGCAACATTATTATTCGTACAACACCTGAAGACATCACAATATATGTTTCAACAGGAAGAGGCTTAGAGGATGTAGCTGCGGTATATTTAGCCATGCAAAACGGGATTTGTTGAAATGAATTGGAGATGGTGCACAAATGAATGAAAAAAGCAGCAGAACCAGGAAACTATTGTCAATACTGGGCTTGTTTTTAGTCGCTATGATTTGGGGCTCAACTTTTACCGCAAACAAAATCGTCTTGCGAGAATTGACTCCATTTGGCTTGATGACAGCCAGATTCAACCTAGCATTTGTATTTATGTACATCTTTTTTTCAAAGAAATTTAAGGGAATTAAGCTACACCAGTTAAAAGGAGGGGTATATTGTGGAATTTCCTTATTTGCTGGATTCTTACTTCAGATTTATGGGCTTTTGTATACGGATGCAGGTAAACAAGCATTTTTAAGTGGGTCTTATGTTGTAGCAGTTCCCTTTCTAGTCTGGTGGTTTTTAAAAGTTAAACCGCAGCCTAAAGTTTACGCTGGGGTGATAATTTGTTTTGCAGGAATATCACTTTTATCTATAAAACCAGATTTTTCAATAGCCCTTGGAGATAGTCTGACCTTGATGAGCAGCTTTTTCTTTGCGGCCCAAATTGTGATAGCAGGGCATTACGTAAAGCATGAAGATGCAGCGGTTTTATCCACTATTCAATTTGGAACAATGGGGATATTGTCTCTTATATGTACATTTATACTTGGAGATTATTCCATATTTACTTTAACCCAAAGCGTTGAGCCTGTTACCGTGCTTTCGCTGGTTTATCTAGGTATTGTCGGAACAGCTGCCGCTTACTATATGCAGATTCACTTCCAAAAGAATGTGAGTGCTACGACAACGTCTATCATTCTTAGCTTTGAAACGGTTTTTGGAATGCTTCTGGCAGTAATCATACTCGGTGAAGTCTTCACATATAAAATGTTGATAGGCGCAGTTCTCATATTTATATCGATTTTTATAACAGAAGCCTAGAGTTGTTGAAAAGGTTTTTAAACTCAAATGGTGTATTAAGTTGCTTTGAAATATGGTGCTTTCAAATCAGCTCAAGTTTTAGCTGATAAATTTTATATTGCTTAAGGAGGAAAAAATGAATTCAATTCGCGTTTTAACATTAGAAGATACTGAAAAATTATTAGCTATGGCAGATGTTATTGATTGTGTGGAGAAGGTTTATATTGAGAAATCAAATGGTACAGCGGCAGTATGGCCAATGGTGTTTTATGAGTTCAATCCCGGTGTAGCAGATATGGACATCAAATCAGGATATCTAAAAGAGCAAGGTATTTATGGTATGAAACTTGTAAGCTGGTTTGGTGAAAATCCTAAGAAGGGTTTGCCTGCACTAACTGGTGCAGTCATGATATTTGATGCAGAAACAGGTAGACCATTGGGGCTGATTAACGGTGAACATATGACAGGTATGCGTACTGGTGCCGCAGGTGCTATTGGTATCAAGTACTTGGCACGCCCTGACTCAGAGACACTTCTGATGGTAGGGGCTGGGCATCAGGCTGCATTTCAGATCACAGCTGCACTTACAGTAGCGCCAAATTTGAAAAATATACTTGTATATGACCCAATGAATTATGAAAATGCAGAACGATTTTGCGAGTCTTTTGAACTTCGTGGAGCCGAATACAAGGGACTAACGGACAAAGTGCTTAAGGATAGGGGCGTTTCCATTGAGCCGGTGATGGATTTAGAAAAAGCGGTTTCTAAAAGCGATGTGATTATTACAGCAACCCCTTCTCGAAGCTCAATGATTTCAAAAGATTGGGTGAAGCCTGGAACGCATTTCAGCTGTATGGGTTCAGATATGTCAGGAAAACAAGAAATTGATTCTGAAATCATGAGTGTTTCAAAAGTTTTCGTAGATGATATTGATCAGGCTGTAGCAGTAGGTGAAATTGAAATGGCTATTAAAAATGAACTTATGAAGCCGTCAGATATTTGCTCTGAAATTGGCGATGTCATTGTAAAAAAAGCAGTAGGTAGAGCTGACACATCTGATATTACCGTATTTGATTCAACAGGCATTGGTCTTCAGGATCTCATAACAGGTGCACTAGCTCTAAGAAAGGCAGAAGAAACACATGTTTCAGATTTAGAAAAGAACAGCTGTGAAACAAGTGACTGCAGAGCAGCTTTAGAAACAATTGAGAGAAGAAGTATCGGTGCAAAAGTCAATTTTTAATCTATAAAACAGAAAGTCTTGGGGAGGCACATAAAATGAAAATAAAACCTTTCGGTGTAGAACGGTGGATGGACTTGTATGAAACAAAGTGCAAGTATAATATTGCAGAAACATGTGTTAATTCATTATCGCTTAGTGAGCTGGAAGCCATGACTGGCGAGATAGGTGTATTAGATAAGAAACTGAAAGAGACGCGTATCACTTATGGAGAAATACCGGGTCGAAAAGCATTCAGAGAGGGCGTTGCAAGTCTCTATAAGGATGTAGATCCGCAATGTATTTTAAGTACAAATGGAGCAATTGGTGCAAACTTTTTAGCCTTGTTTACACTTGTAAATCCAAGTGATGAGGTTGTAGTTATAGTACCGACTTATCAGCAGCATACAAGTATTCCTGAGAGCCTGGGTGCAAATCTTAAAACTATTTTTTTAAAGAAAGAGAATGATTTTATTCCAGATTTGGAAGAACTAAAAAGTATCGTGTCAGAAAAGACTAAGCTTATTTGCTTTAATAATCCAAACAACCCTACTGGTGCGCTCGTCAGTGAAAAGATTTTGCGTGAGATTGTTGAAGTTGCTAGAGAGAATGATGCATGGCTGCTTTGTGATGAAGTATATCGTCATTTGAACCACGATGGCACATATCCAATTTCGGTTGTAGATGTTTATGAAAAGGGAATCAGTACAGGGAGCATGTCAAAGGTATTTTCCATGTCAGGGCTGCGTCTGGGGTGGCTGGTAGCTCCAAAAGAAATTATTGAGGAGGCCTATGACGTCAGACATTACAATATGATCAGCTGTGGTGTTCTAGATGAGATTATTGGTGCCTACGCGCTTGCAAACAAAGAGCATATTCTTGGGAGAAGCCGTAGTATTGTTACAAAAAACATAGAGATATTGGATGCATGGATTCAAGAAGAACCGCATATTCACTATGTGAAACCGAAGGCAGGTACGACTGCTCTTCTCTATTATGATATGGATATAAGTTCAACTGATTTATGTCATGATTTGATGGCATCAGAAGGTGTTATGCTAACTCCAGGGGATTGTTTTGACATGGGAAAATGTCTTAGAATCGGATACGCATTTAATCCTGAAGAACTCATAAATGGTCTTGAAGCATTGAAAAAATATTTGCGAAAGTACGACAAATAAAGACTAATTTGAACATTGCGCAGGCTATATCCTGCGCAATGTTTTAAGAACTTAATTAAATGAAAGGAAGGTGCCTTGTATGTACTATTTATCCATTGTTCTTGCAGCTTGTTCAGGCCTGCTTTATCACGTTTCACAAAAGCATGTTCCAAGTAGACTGGACCCCTGTGTATCACTTATGGTCACTTTTTCTGTTGCCTTACTTGGGACAGTTTTCTGGTATTTTTCTAAAGGCTCATCTGCTAGGCTTTATGAGGATATTAGAAGCCTTCACTGGTCTAGTGCAGCCCTTGGATTATCAATTATTGGTCTAGAGTTAGGTGTGCTACTTGCTTACAGGGCAGGATGGAAAATTAGCACCTTCAATCTATTTTATACTTTTCTTCTTGCATTTCTCCTGATTCCAGTAGGACGCATATTTTTTAATGAAGCCATGAGTTTTAAATCACTTGTTGGAATTGGCGTGACAGTAGTGGGACTTCTTTTAGTCAAATCATAAATAGAGTACCCAGAACTTGAGTATAGGCGAAATTTACGGCGTAAATCACAAAAGAAATTGATGTCATTTAAAATCTAAATACGCAGCAAGAATATGAAAATAGATTCTCATACTTAATGATGGAGTCTATTTTTTGTTTTCGTAAGTAGATGGAAGGGTTTAAACCAATAAAATAATTTGTAAAAATTCAAAAATTGTGAAAATGATAAGAACGATTAACGAAAATTCTGTTGTCATACAACAAAACTATGTTGATAACGATACAAACACTTATTATAATGTGGACTAAAGGTAGAGAAAAATTTAACAATTCTTTTTATGAGTATCTAATAAGGAATCACCGTGCTAATTTATTAATACTTGACCAGTAATAATATATTTGAGCCTATTACATGGAAGTTCAAGTGATTATGCAAGTAAACTAAACTAAATGAGCAAGTCTGAAAGAGCATACTTTAAGGAATGATATTAAGTCAGGGGGCCTTGTACTCAACAAGGATGAAGGGAGTAAATATGTCTGGAATAACGATCGCCATGCTGATTATTTACTCAACTTTCCCAGCAACAAACAACTCACGAAATAAGGTTTGCCAATGAGTTCATACCGATTTTTTGCACTACTTGATATTTAAACATAAAAATGCACCCATCCGTCTGATAGAATTAAGTTCGCGAAAACAAATTCCAGACAAGAAAGGTGCATGCATTCATGATACATTACAACAACTCATCTGAACAGACTCAAATTGCATTATTTAGAGCTTTTTCTGACCTTGGTATAGCTAGACTGCTTAGGAAAGCAGGCATATGCAAGGCTTGCGGGTATTCTACCTATGAAGTGTTCAAGTTTTTGTTCCTGCTTGTTTTTCGGGGCAAGAATCTATTTAGGTTCCTCAACTCCACACGTGGCAGTTCAGCCGTATCAAAGAACACTTATTACAGATTCCTAAATAGCACAACATATAACTGGAAGAGGTTTCTTTTGTTATTAGCTGCAACAGTAATCCGTTCTTTCCATCGCTTGACCAGACCTGAAAGGGTAAATGTATTGATTCTTGATGATTCAGTTGTTCCAAGAAACCGCAGTAAATCCGTTGAGCTGCTAGCAAGAATTTATGATCATGCTGCCCATAAATACCAAAAAGGCTTCACCATGCTAACTCTGGGCTGGTCTGACGGATACAGTTTTGTCCCAACTGGTTTCACCATGCTGTCTTCATCAAATGGAGCCAACCATTATCAGGAAATCGATGAAGCTATCGATAAACGAACAAATGGGTACAAACGCCGCGCTGAAGCACTGCTCAGAAAACCAGAAGCAGCGATCAGACTTATTCGTGATGCACTGTCTCATGGTGTCATAGCGGATTATGTTCTTATGGACACATGGTTTACCACTGAACCCATGATTGAATCCATTCTTGATCAAGGCCTAGATGTTATTGGCATGATACGTAAGGGCAATGCAAAATACCATTATAAAAACAAGATGTATGATCTGAAATCACTTCGAAATTTGGTTCGAAAGCACTGCGGCAACGGACTCTTTGGCTCTGTTATAGTCACCACTAAAAAAGAAATCCCTGTAAAAATCGTTTTTGTCAGAAATCGTACAAATCACAGCGAATGGCTTGCTGTTTTGAGTACTGACTTGACGCTTTCTGATGAAGAAATCATTCGGATTTATGGAAACAGGTGGAGCATTGAAGTGTTTTTCAAATCCACAAAATCATTCATGAAGCGTGGTAGCGAGTTCCAAGGTAGAAGCTACGATATGATCATCAGTCATACCACAATCGTATTTACAAGATACATCGTGTTGGAATGGCTACGACGAGAAGAACACGATTCTAAGACTTTTGGTGAATTGTTCTTCAAGTACTGTGAAGACGTTCAAGATATGGATTATCTAACAGCTCTACAAAGTCTAATGAGCTTATTCATGGAACATGTTAAACAGACTGGCAAAAGAAACAAAGATGCTATCAAATGTCAACTGCAACAATGGATTGATCAGCAAGCCTCGTTTATCAAGGTTTTGTTTGCTGATTTATGCTGGGAAAGTTGAGTAAATAATTAAAAAGAGTTATTTTGCATGTGTGCAGTAAAATTCCAAATATTATCATTGTGATTGTAGGTTCCATTTCATAGGGTATTTTTTTGCATTATCATATTCATAAGATAATACAATAACATTTCTCTTTTTACTAGTGAACTGAATTTTTCCTTCAGTGAGTAACTTTGCGAGTTCTAAGTTTGTTAATACGAATCCCCATTTTGAGAGCAACTGATCATCTTTCATGAAGTATACATTGCATGTTTTATTAGAACAGTAGTAGCTCTTTTTACCTTCCTTAATTGAATGACCACATTCACGGCATTTTCCAATAATGTTCTCACACTGATTATATTCTTTAAAATTATCCACTTGAAGTTTAATAGTCTCGTGCATAGTTGAATTGGATATTACAGATCGTACATAGTCGTATATTGTAGCGGTGTACTCCGTTTCTGAGAACTGACCAACTTCAATTTCATCCATTTTTTCCTGCAAACTTTTCGTGAAGTTTACTGACTTCACATCATCATCCACCATAAATATTACGGCACTACCTTTGGCTGTAGCAATTAAGGATTTGCCTGACAATATTACATAGTTCATTTTTTTTAACTTTTCAATTGTTTCTGCTCGTGTTGCTGATGTACCTAGTCCGGATGTTTCCATATATTTTACCAGTGTGCTCTCGGTGTATCTTTTCGGTGGTTCTGTTGTTTTTTGTAAGGAAATTTCCTTAGTTCGCAGTACTTTTAAATTGCTTTGCCAATGGGTGGGAAGGATGTCGTCCTCAACTGTCTTATCAATTTCCTTCCACCCCTGTAATGTAACTTGCTTTCCTGAAGTAGAGAATGTGTAGTTTGATACAGAGATAATAACTGTACTTTTTACAAATTCATGATTTGGGTGATACTGCATTAAATATCGCTTAACAACCAGTTCATACACTTTCCTTTCCAACTCAGACAATTGTGTATTGCAGATATGATCTGTTGGAATAATTGCATGATGACTTGTTAATTTTGAATCATCGAAGATGGATGTTGTAATTTTCAGGTTCTTTCGAAGGATATCTTCTAAAACATCAGAAAGATGGGAATTGGACTTTATAGCTGCGTTAATGCTTCCAATTTCACTCTTATAAGATTCACGCAAGAAGGTTGAGTCAGTTCGAGGGTATGTTAGAAGCTTATGTTTTTCGTATAGAGCCTGTGCAATCTTCAAGGTTTCTTGCGCGGACATATCAAAAGCTTTATTACATTCCTGTTGAAGCAATGAAAGGTTGAATAGAGGAGGTGGTGGTATTGATTTCCTTTCTGAATCTATACTATTGATAACTCCATACTCTTCAGTACAGATTTCACCTAAAATCTTATCTAGCTGTTTTTTTGACTGAATTTTTGTTTCACTGATTTTATTGAGGAAATATTTGCTTTCTATATTATCAAAATGAACCACTAGTTCATAATATGGTTGTGATTTAAAATTCTTAATTTCATTTTCTCGTTCGACTAGTTTTTCAAGTGTTGGTGTTTGTACGCGTCCAACTGAGATGCGATCGTTATACATAACAGAGTAAAGCCTTGAAAAATTCATGCCAATTACATAATCTGATTTAGCCCGAGCTATAGCAGAATCACGAAGGCCAATAAAAAGTGAGGCATCTTTCATATTTTCAAATGCACGACGAATTTCTTTATCAGTTTTCGAATCAAGCCAAAGCCTTTTCGTTGGTTTATTGACACCGATTTTACTCATGATAAGATGGTAGATACGCTCACCTTCTGCGTCAGAATCACAGGCATTTACACATGCATTTACATCTTTTCTGTTCACGAGTTTCTTAATAATATTAAATTGTGTAGATGTTGATTGAGCTATTTTAGTTTCTATGACATCAGGTAAAATAGGCAAATCTTCAATTCTCCATACTTTATACTTCGCATCTATCTCATCTGGCATGAGAAACTCAACTAAGTGACCAAATGCCCATGTAAATATATAGTGATCTCCCTCAATATAACCAGTATTGTTCTTGATATTTATCCCAATCACATTAGCCATGGCTTTGCCCATATCTGGTTTTTCCGCAATAACAAGTGTTTTCATATTCACAATCCTTTCTTTACATTTGAAAAAATGCAGTATACGTTGGATTGTGCGTGATGTAAAGTTCTATTGCCAACTAGCCTAATTGATCAGTGATGAGAAACAAAAATATATCAGTTTATTATCTACCACTATGCATATTGCTGCAACAAGCTCACTAATTGAATTAATTTGATTTTGTGGGGAATTCTTAAACATTCACAGAATATTGCAGTCATCCAAGTTATCGACGATAAGTTTCGTTATCGTACCTTACTATACAATATTAAAAGGTCAATATCGAATGCTTATGATAATCTATAGTAGAGGTGATGAATGTGAGAAACGAAATTAAAGAGACGCTTATAGAGCTCTCAAAGCATCCTAATACAGCTGATATTACAGAATCAATTATCAATGAAGCTTTTAAAAGTGAGACCACTGTTGCGAACGACTTCAGGCGGCATGCCTCGAAAATACTTTCTGATATTTTGATCAAGGGGTATTCACTCGACCGTGAGCGTCTCGCTGATATGAATTATCGTGAGACATACCTGGAGCACGCACTCTCCGAGTTCGAGGAAATAAGGGAGAGCAACAGATTGTTCTATCAGAAGATAACAGATTTGTTTGCAACGGCTATCGATTATTCTGCTGAAAGCAATATCACTAAAAATTTTTACGAGGCTGTGTTTGAAAGTGAAGGACTTTTCAAGACCAATGCTTCAAGTTTCTCTGAAGAGTCACGTGAACTTCAGGAGATAGCTGAATTCTATATCAGCTATGCAATTGACAAAGCTCGGTCGGGTCAACTTATGTTCATGCGCGATTGGTCAGCTTTGTTGAGACGCTTACTTTAACTCTATAAAAGAAACACACTTTTCCTCAAAAATTTCATTGAAAATACGCTTGCAGATTAGCACACTACAGAAGTGTAAGTTTGTTGTTTACTGCGTCAACGAGGAAATGCTTATTGGAAATTCATTGCCTAGGCCTATTACGTATATAAGGAATCCCAACTATTTAGAAGATTGTTTTCTACCTAAAATAGACCACATTTTATGCAGAAAGCAAGACCTTTTATGCATAAAATAGTTTTCAACCTAACTAAGACTTGTTTGCAAAAAGAAGACGAATTTCAAAGTATGGAGTAAATGAAAACAATCTTGATTAGTTACATGCATATGACAAAAAACGAAGTTGATAAGGCAACCTTTTCACAATCATTAGTGCAAATGAATAAATATGCTAATGCTGACCGTTAGGAATCATTTTCGGTTATCAAAGAACAAATATCTATGTCTAGAGCAGTTGAAAGCTTATCCAAAGTATCTAAACTTGGGGATTTAATCTGACGTTCAAGTTGACTGATGTATGTCCTATGTAAATTACATTTTGCGGCTAAGTCTTCTTGACTATAACCACGTGCATTTCTATACTTTTTTAGATTTTCAGCAAACAAATTACCTATATTCTTCATATAGCCCCTCCTAAACTAAGTATTGAGGCTTGAATACTTTTGGTCTACAGACTATAGTATTCATTAGGTGGAGGAGCTTTATTCAGGTATTATTTTATTAGAAGAATAAATATACACATTTAATGTTAACTCAAAACAAGTACCTGCTTGAAAACACTTAGACACTTAGATGAACTGAGATTACACAAGGCGTATTATGTTTTCGCTGGTGTTTCTTTGTCATGACGCATCAGACTGTGATGTGAAATCAGTTAATAGGTTTTGCGTAATGGGGCATGAATTATATGTATTTTTATTACTTTGATTTTGTTCGATTTATGATTTAAATACCTTTCGACAGAACATTACTGTACTCGGATAAAGTATTAGTTATTATGGTTCTTCTAGTTTAGTGGTGGTCACACTATAACAAAAAAACATAAATGAAGGATTGCCTATAACAAACCTTCATTTATCGCTTTTAGTAAATCAATAATTGGAACTCCATAATCTTTAGATTTTTCATCATCCAGTAAGTTAGAAATATCAAATGTATAGTTTTGGGAGATATCAAAACTTCTGAAACTTCCGAATGTATATGACATCTTGCGTTCTCCATATGAAGGTTTTACTACCTTGTGATTTACAAAGAACATAACCTTTGCTCGTAAGACTTCAAAGCTATACCCACGACCTTGTTTTTCAATAGCTCTAATGGTGCTGTTTATACCTTCAACAAAAGCATTGGTTACTCTATGGTGGAAGTAATTGAATATTTCTACGTTCCAATTATCAACAGTCTTTGCAACTTCTTTGAATTCCTTCATGTCATCTGGAATAGATGCTTTCCACTCTCGATATTTTCTGGATGCAGCTTCACAATCTGCTTCGTCATAAATCTTGAAGAAATTCTCTTTTAGCTCATATGCCGTTTGAAGTTCTGGGATTTCACTAAACCAGGCATCGCGAAATGCAAAATCGGGTAACGGTTTTAAGTCGTGTTCACGTTTCAAGAGCAAATATCGTTCTTTCTTTAGCGATTTGTTCTTATCTTTACCTAGCTTGTCTTTAAGCGACTTCCGAATCGTGTTTAAAGCCTCGTTAGCAAGTTTGACCACATGGAACTTATCAATTACTATAGTGGCATTTGGCAATGCCTGATAGACAGCATCTCTATATGGCTGCCACATATCCATTGTAACAACCTGCACCTTATGAGGTTCTTTAAGATTTTCAAAATAGTTGATGATAGTCTGTTTGTTTCGGTCTGGTAAAAGGTCCATAACTGTATGTTCTTCACCATTGCAGATTAAACCCCAAGCCTGCTTACGATGTTTACCTTCTCTCTGGACATGGATTTCGTCAATTCCGATGATTGTTGGTGTTTCGAGTTCTAAGCCACTCTGAAGCTTTTCCATTTCCTCAAAAAATATCTCTCTGATTGTAACGTTGGAGATATCTAATTCACGCTCTAATTCGATGAAGGAACGACGTTTAGACTGTTCGCCAATGTATTCCCTGAATCGAGTAGTCAATCGACTCTTGGATGGTATAGAATCGCATGGTTCATAGAATGTAGATTCGCATTCCATGCATTTATATCTGCGGCGCTTTAACATTAATCCTACACGTTTGTCGAGAATGCTTTTATCACGGACTTCTTGGGAACGGCTACTATGCACTCTTAGTTTTGGCTCTATAACGCCACAGGTTGGGCATATAGACGGTTTTTCTTTTTTCTCGATATAAATCCTCATATCGTGGTCATTCTGCGTTAAATCGGTTATTTTGAACTCTGGAAGATTCAACATTTTTTCTAACAAAGAATCATACTTATTTTCAATCAAATGCTATCTCACCCCGTTGCTTAATTGTATATCTAAATGTATTTCGATATTAGATTGATTTAATGGTTCAATTTCGTTATTTTGAATGGTTGGGACTAAATTTTTCTTGGAAGTTTTTTTGTGCATAAACCCACTGATGACAGTATTCATAACGCCTATACTGATTTTATGTTTTAGCATTTTCAATGCCTTTATAACACCGGGATGATATAAATATATAAATGTATCATCTTCATAATGAACATTGTTGATTAGTTCAAATTCTTCTCTCAAAGGCCCTTGTCCTAATCCATTCCAATCATAACCAGGTGTAAAGCATTCAGGTCTGAAAAACAACTTTTCTTTACTGATATCTATACCTATCAGTTTACTAAAGTCAGAAACTGTTATTACAGATTTACCTCTATGTTTTTTGATAAACCATGGATGATCATCTTCTGTTTTCTTTATAGTGTAGGATCCCTCGCTCCTTATAGATGGTAAGACATAATCAGTTACCCAATCAGTGAATTTTTCTGCATTAGGTTTATTGCTTCTAAACACTAATTTGTAAACTCCACTTTCAGTTAAAAAGTTCTCACCAGCATTATTTAATTTTCGGATGTTACTTTTTTTCACATCTGAATTTTTTAACTTTACTACTTGTCTTTCGTTCATATTTGAAATTGCTTTTCTAACAGCACTTTCACTAAGCTCTAAACAATTTCCAACATCATATGGATTGAAATAAATTGTGCCATCGATCTGAAACGCTTCAACTTGGTTTCCTTCAAAGAGCATTAATTCATTATTCATTCTTTCATCCTCCTTGTGGTCACCCGCGGAGTATGCTAGAATAGATATAGCAATACTTTCGGGTGTTGTGAATTGAAGGGATCCCTTAAGCTGTGGTAGGTGCGAGGGGTCCTTTTCCTATTTTTTGTTCTTTTCTTCAGACTTCTCTAAATCTTTGATAATCAGTTCTGTGATGTAGTCTTGCATAGTTGTGTCTGTGATAGCAGTATGTACTTTGAGCCTCTTATGTAGTTCATCTTCTAGTCGTAATGTAATTGTCTTCAGAGTAACACCTCCTTGTTTTGTTGAAATAATGATAACATTCAAACATTCAATATGTCAAGTGTGTCTGTAAAAAAAGAAGCCCTATTTAAGGACTTTTTGCAAGAAGAGGGTATATGAACTTTCATGACATATATTTACACCACTATAAACTTAGAAGAACCGTTATTATGAATTGAGGAGGAAACTATGATTCAAAATGAGATCGTTGAGGCTTATAATAGTACAGAGCTATTCTTAGAATCATTAGAAGGAAGAAAATATATTGAGATGTATTGCTCGCCTTTATTGTTTGAGTGGCTTTCGAAGCAGGTTCAAATTATATCAAATAAAAATAATCTTGTAGCAACAATACTTTACAATGCACTTCCAGAGGAAAGAAGGGAACTGCACTTAAATAGTATGTTTAGTATTCGAGGGAGTAAAGGTCGGATCTATTTACTGTTTTCAGCACTAAGATATTTTCCTAACGATGCAAATGTAAATGAAGTGAGTCGCGTTTTCCAAGATTTTCTTGGTGATATTACATTGCTCGGTTTCAAAGGAATTGTCCCAGATATTGAAAATCAGAAATTGTTGATACCTATAAATGTGGAGATTGAGTATAGTTCAAAAAGAGAATTTGTTGATCTGGTTAAAATTGCTGTAGATGAGATGTTTGGGGAAATAAGTATGGTGATAGAGTTACCAGAAATAACTGCAGCACGTATAATTACCTCAACATCAAATTTTGTTATAACACCCTATTCTGGCTGTTATAATCTAGCGACCATAAAAGAGTATATCCAAGCGAATTTGAAATATTGATTTTGAGATATCATTGATCCCAGAATGAAGAAAATGAATTTCTTCTGGTTGTTCTGGTCAAGCAAAATTGTAATACCATGTGCTAGTCTGAATACCTAGCCTCAAATGGCGTAAGACCTCCGTTGAAGGAATGTGGTCTTCTGTGGTTATACCAGTCAAAAATATACTCATAAACACCTCGGTTTAAGTCTGCATCATTTTCAAAGGTGTACTGGTAAATAAATTCAGTTTTCATTGTATTGTAAAATCGCTCCATAGGTGCATTATCATATGGATTACCAGCCCTGCTCATGCTTTGAGTAAGGCCGTTATCTTTACAATAATTAATGAAGTCTCTAGAAGCGAACTGCGAGCCCTGATCACTGTGAAATATCAGATTCTCACTGATTTTATTAGTCGACAATGCGATTTTCAGTGTCTCAATGGCAAGATTAGAATCAATCCATTTGCTATTAAGGCTTGCTACAATGCTTCTGTCATATAGATCTATAATGCTGCAATTATAGCGCTTAGCCCCGTTTTTAAGTGTCAAATATGTAAAATCCGAACACCATACTTGGTTTGGATTTTCAGTACTAAAATTTTGATCGAGCAGATTTTCAAAGATGTGATGGATGTAGCCCCTTTTGTAAGGTTGCTTTTTTCGTCTAGTGATTGCTTTTATGCCCATTTCACGCATATAGGCATAAACTGTACCATAAGAGCACTCAACGCCTTTTCTGAGTAGTAAATCGCAGATCATACGGTAGCCAAGTGTGCCATTATGTTGGTGGTATATATTTTTTATTTCCTGCTGTAATTTTTTCTTCTGTTTCTTATAATCTGCTTTACGATCTTTGAGGTAGTTGTAGTAATGGTTTGGATGTAATTCAAGTTTATCTAGCAACCAGTTTAGGCCGTATACTAGATGAAACTTCTTGATAAACTCATACTGCTTTAGTCGATTTCCTTCGCAAAGAATGCTGCTGCCTTTTTTAAGAAGTCATTCTCCTTTTTTGCTTCAGCAAGCTCTTTTTTCAGGCGTCTGATTTCTAGCATCTGATCTGTTTCATTTTTAAGACTAGGATCTGTTTCGCATTCTTTACGGTGTTTATCAAGCCAATATCTGAGTGTACCACTACCTAAGTTGTATTCTGCTGTTAAGCTTTTTATGGTTCGTCCTTCTTCTAAATGAAGACGAATAATCTTCTCACGAAGAACTGGATCATACTTTGGGTTTTTCATAATCGTAACCTCTTTTCAAGTTTGAATTATATCATCAAACTCGCTCATGGTGTTACAACTTAACTATAGCAGGACAGGTTTAGGGTATGTATGAGTATTGGATAGAGAAGGGATATTTACAAAATCAATAGGTGTACGTGATGACAAATGTGATTGTTTTACTGATATTGTTAAAAGCATCTAGGGATAGATATTAGAAATGTTAGAGGTAGAATATGTATGAGAGACAGAGTGCAATTTAGCACTAGCTACAAAACTCAGAGACAAGATAAATGTACCACTATAATATGCATTTAAGAAATCTTATCAAACTCTATGGAGGCCATTTATATCGAAGTAGATATTACGTGATTTGAAAGCCTCTGGACTATCTTGCAATGCATCCTCGACTGTTTTGTGATAGAAAAGTCGAGAGTAGGCAACTGGTTGTTTAAAGCGATAATGCTTATCGCGTATCCACATCGGAATAGGCAAATTCATTTCTTGAAGTTTATAATCTAAGATAGCAGTTGCTTGTATCAGGAAAACTACTTCCTGGCTATCAAGCAGTTCGAACTTCTCTGGTTTTTCATGCAAGCTTTTTATAAAATCATGATCCCATTGATGGAGATATTCGAGAAGTTGGTTTAAGGCACTATCTCTATCAGAAATTATGTATAGTTGAAGAAGATACTTGTTTTGCATTATGTGGTCACCTCGATAAAATGCACATTTATTGTCATTCGTGCTTAGTGACAAAGTAATTTATGAGCTATAGGTATTTTCATTTCAAGTTTTGGGATGTTCTTATGATATCCTTTATTATTTCCTTTAGTTACTTCATGGGAAATAATAAATCTAAATTCCTTGCTATACAGATTTTTATTAAAGATTAAAATCATTCGATGAATGCATCTCCTTATACCTATCATTTCAATTATAACACAGGCATGATTAGCTAAAGTGCAATTAATGGAAGCAAATTGTAATGACATGATAATCGGAAGATAATGAAAAATTTATATTTTAGACAAATGTTAGGAATGTAGTGGTTAGCTGAAAATTCTTTTTTAGAATATATTTTGGAACATTTGTTCTTTAAAAAAGTAAAACTGAATTGTCAAGAGTGCAGTGGGTATAATTATACTAAGTTGTTATTGATGAATGCCAAGATACTATGTTAAACTTCATATGAGGTGATCGCTCTTGGCAGATAAAGTAAGAGAAGTTATTAAGTTCATAGGTAATGGAATTACAGAACCTTTGTTATGCAAGCTTGAAGATGAACGCTATGTTGTTTTCAAAAGGTTGAAAAATGTTGAAAGCTCGCGAGTTCTTGCGAATGAACTTGTGTCTTATCATATAGCTAAAGAATTAGAACTTCCTATTCCTAATGCTGGTTGCGCACTTGTTGATGAAGAAACTTATGTTTCAGAACAAGTTTTATCTAAATTTGATAATAAATCCGATTTATTTGGATTGGGATTCTATTCAGAACTTCGTGAAAAAGTTACACAGTTAACGTCACCAGCTCAGTTAGCGAGTGTAATAAATAGATGTGATATTCCAAGAATTATTGTATTTGATCACCTTTTGCGGAATGCAGATAGAAATCCAGGTAATCTACTTATTGATATGAAAAAGGGTGATAAAATGATCAATATTATTGATCATACACATGTTTTCTATCTTGGACCGATGTGGGATAAAATACAACTTGAAAGAATGCGTACTGAGCGTGATGTGGAATTAAATAACATTGTCAAGAGTAATGAAGTCATTTATAATATTATGATTGAAAACTATGGTTTGAATCATGAGGAAATGACTAAAGTATCTATGGATTTCTTAAGCAAACTCAGTAATGAAAGAATAAGTGAGATTGTCAATTATATTCCTGTAGATTGGAATATTTCGAATGAAGACAAAGAAGAACTGTGCCGATATTTAAGTTATAGGTTAGAGGCATTAACATATATGTCAGGATTACTTTTTAAAGGAGGTGAGTAACGGTGAATAATGTATTGCAATTCTCAGTTTTATCATACTTCCCATCAATGCTAAGTGAAGAACGTATTAACGTTGGTATTGCTTACCTTGATAAATTAACATATGACACAAAATTTGTTGAGATAAAAAAATGGACAAGAGTTGAGCATTTTGATGACGAGATAGATGTAGACTTTTTAAAGCATACAGTGTCAGGGATTAAACTAAGAATAGAAAACAATATGTTTAGTGAGTCGATCAAATCACTTTCTGAGGTTACTCGCCATTTTGTGAATGAATTAAAATTTAGTATGATTGAAGAAGTTGAGTACGACGAGCTACATTCTGCCATTGATTGTATTAACAAAATCCATTTACGATTTGATTTTGAAAAACATGAAAGAAATAGCCAGGAAAATGAAAAGACTTATTTGAGGATGATTTATAAAAACAAACAGTACAGTTTTAATTCAAGTCCGCTACAAGGTGCATATGATGAGCAATTAAATTTTGATTTTGTTTTGAATGATAAGGAATGTGTAAAAATTGTAAGATTGAGCGATCGAAACCTAGCAACGGCTGTACATCATGCAAAATCTTGGGCATTTACCTGTAATGAAATGAATGATGTCTACAAATTTGTTTTTCTGATTGTAGAAGAAGATTATCTAGATAAAAACCGTACTAATCAAATAAAGTCGATATTAAAAAGCTGTAATTCAAAAGTAGTAGATTATAATAGATACATTCAAAACCTTCCTGGATCTAGTCTCTTCGACGCTATAGAAAGAAGAAGTTAAGAGTAAGTGGATTGAATCATTAGCTAAACACGATAATTCCCGATGTGCCCTTCTGAGAAATCAGGAGGGTTGTTTTATATAGTTATATAGAAGAATATTACTAATGAGATATAAAAAGGAAGTGGTGTGTTAGGAAAAAAAGGAGTGAGTGATCTGGGATCATTGATGATAGTTATTTCAATCATGAAGACATAGAAATGATTAACGTTCCACACTAGATATTAGAGTGGAACGTTTTATTTGATGGTCAAGTACCTTCAATGTATTGGTTGCATTATTGATTTGTAATTAATGGGATGGTGTTAGAATTTATTTTTTGAGGGTGTCGATTCCATAATATCATTTATGTGGCGAATATTATCGGGTATATCATCTGGTGAGATCGAATTGTGTATTGAACAAGATCCTGCCGCTTGAGCTGTTTCATAATACCAACATTTAAATCTTATCAAGTCTAGTGCGGTATTAAGTTCGTTTATTTTATGAATTACTTTCTGTTCTTGCTCTTTGAACATATTGAGACGTTGATCGATAGTTTCATCCCCTTCTGTACACCATTCCATAAATTCCTTAATTTCTTTAAGTGCCATTCCTGATTTTTTCAAATATTCGATAAGAAAAAGAGCTTCTAGATCTTCTTCCTTAAACATTCGAATACCACTTTGACTACGTTCTACAAAGGGCGTAAGCCCTTCTTTAGCGTAAAATCGAAGGGTATGTGGGGATAAATTTATTTTCTTCGCAATTTCACTTATTGTATAGTACATTATGTTCCTCCCAATACATTTGCAAGCGATTTATTCATATTTTCAAAATAATTATTGACTGAGAGTTAACTCTCAAGTGTATGATGACGATATCACATGGAAGAGTTAGAGTCAACTTGTATGATAAGACATGGTACGTCAGTCTATGATTTGAATCAAGGACTCGAACTAAGAAAACGAAATAGGTCGTCAAAAAACAATAGTAATAATATTAACACTATTCTAAGGAGATAAAGGTCAAATGATTTACAAAGATTTTAAAGAATTGAAATTATCACAGCTTGGGTTTGGTGCAATGCGCTTACCTTTAATTGGAAATGACGAAGCAGATATTAATGTGAAATCTACTACAGAAATGGTAGCTTATGCAATGGAACATGGCATTAATTATTATGATACCGCATGGGGGTATCATGCAGGAAACTCTGAAATTGTAATGGGAAAAATTCTCTCCAAATATCCAAGAGAAAGTTACTATCTTGCAACAAAGTTTCCAGGCTATGATTTAGATAATATGGGTAAAGTGGAGACAATATTTGAAAGGCAACTTGAAAAATGTGGGGTGGAGTACTTTGATTTCTATCTAGTTCACAATGTATGTGAACTGAACATTGATGCTTATCTAGATGAGGAATATGGGATTCTTGAGTATTTGTTAAAGCAGAAAGAAATAGGAAGAATACGTTACTTAGGATTTTCAGTGCATGGAAGCTATGAGGTAACGAAACGTTTCTTGGAAGCTTATGGTGAGCACATGGAATTTTGTCAAATTCAGTTGAATTATCTAGATTGGGAGTTCCAGAATGCAAAGGCAAAGGTAGAACTCTTGAATGCGTATCAAATTCCTATTTGGGTGATGGAACCACTAAGAGGTGGTAAATTAGTAACACTCGAACCAGTGGAGGAAAAAAGGCTGAAAAACCAGCGACTAGAGGAGAGCATACCTGCATGGGCTTTTCGGTTTCTTCAATCCATCCAGGGTGTCAACGTAATACTTTCTGGGATGTCTAACCTTGAGCAACTTCAACAAAATATGAAGACGTTTGAAGAAGAAAAACCTTTAAATAGCAAGGAAATGAATACAGTGTTAGAAATTGCAGAATCCATGACAGAAAAGCGTACACTACCTTGTACAGCATGTCGTTACTGTCTGAGTCATTGTCCAAAGGAGCTTGACATTCCGAATCTGATAGAGCTGTATAATGAACATCGATTTACTGGAGGTGGTTTCATTGCTCCAATGGCTTTGAGAATAATACCTGAAGCTAAGCAACCAATGAGTTGTGTGGGGTGTCGAAATTGTGAAATGGTGTGTCCGCAGAATATTAAAATATCTGAAGCAATGACTGATTTCGCGGCAAGACTGAACCTTTAATCTTAAAAATATTGAAAGTATAAAAGGAGAATATGAAAATGAATCAAACGAGTAACATGCCAAAAATTGCACTTGGAGCTTGGTCTTGGGGAACTGGTGAAGTTGGTGGAGATCAGGTTTTCGGAAACCATCTATCCGAAGAAGAACTGAGACCCGTATTTGAAACAGCAATGGAACTTGGCCTCAATTTATGGGATACAGCTTATGTATATGGAATGGGTGCTTCGGAAGAGATATTAGGAAAGTTTATTAATAACGAAACACGTGAGAATGTTACTTTGTCTACAAAATTTACACCACAGATTGCAACCAATTCAAGCAATGCCGTTCAGGAGATGCTTGATGGAAGTAAGATGCGTTTACATGCGGATGTTATTGATCTTTACTGGTTACATAATCCGGTAGATTCTGAAAAATGGACACCGGATTTAATTCCATTATTAAAAAGCGGACAGGTCAAATCTATTGGTGTTTCTAATCACAGTTTAGAAGAGCTAAAAAGGGCGAATGAGATATTTGGCCGTGAAGGATTTAAGATTTCTGCTGTGCAGAATCATTTTAGTTTATTACATCGCAATTCAGAACAAGCTGGAATTCTTGATTATTGTAAAGAAAATGGAATTACTTTCTATGCATATATGGTACTTGAACAAGGTGCTTTAACAGGAAGATATGATCAAGAACATCCTTTTCCAGTAGGTAGTGGTCGTGCGGGCGCATATAATAAAGTACTTTCTGAATTAGGTGCTCTAATTAACGAAATTGGAAAGATAGCGATTGTTCATGATGCAAGTGTTGCACAAGTTGTAACGGCGTGGGCTATTGCAAAATGTGCGCTTCCGATTATCGGTGTTACGAAAGTACAACATGTGGAGGATGCTTCTAAAGCAACACAGATTGAGTTATCTAATGAGGAAATCAAAACCATGGAAACTTTGGCTGATAGAGCTGGAATTGAAACACTTCGTGAATGGGAAACGTCAGTGATTTAAGCATATTCTAATTTCTTAGTAATTAGTGTAGAGCCAGTATATTATAGATACTGTTGCAAAGCGGAGTAATTCTCATAAGGATAACCCTACAGTAGAGACCAATTTTCATTAGGCAGGTTTGGTTTAACTCTATTGATTTGGAGGATAAAATAATGAAGGTAATAGGTATAAATGGAAGTGCAAGAAAAGATGGAAATACGGCTATCATTATTGAAAAAGTATTTAAAGAGTTAAATAGTGAAGGCATTGAAGTAGAGCTAGTTCAGTTTGACGGCGAGATAATTGAACCATGTAAAGCCTGTTTTGCATGTGGTGGAAAAGGTAATTGTGTTCATAACAGAGATGCATTTACTGAGGTTTTTGGAAAAATGGTAGAGGCTGATGGAATTGTTCTTGGATCACCTGTTTATTCAGCAGATGTGTCGGCAAATATGAAAGCATTCATTGAACGTGCGGCTGTTGTTTGTGATATGAATCCCGGGTTGTTGAAACATAAAGTTGGAGCTTCAGTAGTGGCAGTTCGACGTGGTGGTGCAATATCCGCAATAGATACGATGAATCATTTCTTTTTGAATCATGAAATGTTTGTGGTAGGTTCTACTTATTGGAATATGGTTTTTGGACAAATGCCTGGCGATGTTTTGAAGGATGAAGAAGGACTTAATAACATGATCAATTTGGGACAGAATATGGCTGTTTTGATGAAACAATTGAAAATGGAGAAATAGGTAATGTACCTAAAAGAGAGCCAGTCCGAATGGTCAAATAGATCATTTCCTGTAGAGGAATCCATGTGAAGTTCCCCTCACGCTCACTAATGATACATAAATCTAGTGTATGTTGTTCCAAACATGTAAGTAGTTCTGTACTCACACCATCGCTTAAATGTATTTTTATGTTGGGATGCACTTCTAAAAATTCCGAAATAATAGTCATCAACCACGGATAATACGTGCGATATGAAGTTCCTATGTGTATTTCTCCAGACTCAATACCATTGAGTTGTGCAACGAGTTGCTTATATTGTTCTCCGTAATGGCTTAGTTTGCGAATGGTTGGGAGTAGCTTTGTACATTCAGTAGTGGCTTCAATGCCTTTTCGACTGCGAAGGAGCAGTGGAAAACCTGTATCTTGTTCAATAGAAGCAATCATGCGGCTCATGCCAGAAGGCGTGTATCCTAAAATTTCGGCAGCACCTGACAAGCTACCACATTCAAGTACGGTGATGAGTGCTTTACACTTAATCGAATCCATCCTTATCCTCCTTTGAATTTTAATGAACATATTTGATGTTTACTCAAATTACTTTTGATATATTCGCGCTATTCTCAAATATATTATAATGGTATATTTGATTCATGAAAAGGTAGGTGGCGTCTCAAATGGATAAAAGGATAAGATTCGGTAATAATGCAGAAGTGCTTTTAGCAATGATTATACTGGCAAGAAGCACCTCATTTATAATGACCAAGATGGTTATTCAAAGTATAGGGATATTCAATCTGTTGAGCCTCAGGTTTATGCTGGCATTTGTGATTTTATTGCCCTTTGGATGGAACAAATTGAAACTGATTTCAAAGAATACAATACTACACGGTATGGTTTTAGGGCTAGCGTTTGTATCTGTGATGACGGCTGAAATTACAGCACTGAAAACAACGGATGTATCTACTGTAGCACTTCTTGAAAATACAGCGATCGTATTTGTCCCATTAATAGAGGCCATTTATCAGCATCGGGGCATAAAGAAGCATGTAGTTTTTAGTGTACTCTTGACTTTTACAGGTGTCGTAGTCATTACCTTTGAAGGTGCAGGTTTGCACTTTTCACTGGGGGAAGGTCTTGGACTTATAGCGGCATTACTCTATGCTTTCGCAATTATTTTGACTGCACGGTTTAGCAGAAAGGAAGATCCGCTTGCATTAGGCGTTGTTCAAGTTGGGTTTATGGGCGTGTTTAGCACTTTGTCAGCTTTTGCTTTTGAAACGCCGAGATTTCCACAGAGTGTATTCGAGGTGCAGATTATAATTGCACTAGCCATTGTATGCAGTGTGTTTGGGTTTACCCTCCAGCCGCTTATAATGAACCCAAGAATTTAGACAGATTCTTCAATCAAAATAAGTTAAAATGTAAGTATGAAAAAGAGACGAACATTTACCCCGGAACAGAAAACTAAAATTGTCCTTGAACTGTTGAGCGAGGAACACTCACTCACTGAAATTGCTGCCAAGTACGAAATCCAACCAGCTCAAATTACGCGTTGGAAATCTGAATTCCTAAAGAATGCCTCACGTGCTTTCAGCAAAGAAAAAGATGATACTGATGAACTCACGCAGCAACACGAAGCTGAAATTGATGAGTTGCATCGCCAGCTAGGTCAGTTAACCGTTGAGAATAACTGGCTCAAAAAAAAATCTAAAGAAGCTGGTCTCTCCACAGAACCGCCGAAACCTAGTGGAAAAAAGTAACGAAAAATTATCTGTAGTCAAGCAATGTAAATTGTTAGGGCTTAACAGAAGTACGCTCTATTACAAAGCAAAATCCATTGATAGGACAGAAGAATATCAAATCAAATGGCTTATTGACCGACTCTACACAGATCATCCTAACTTCGGATATCGGACAATGACAACGGTTCTAAAGCGTGATTTCAATGTATCGATTAACAAGAAACGTACACGTCGTTATATGCGTGATATGGCAATTCACGGACTCTGTCCAGGACCAAATTTAAGCAAACGCGAACACGCAAAATATCTGTATCCATACCTATTGAGAAAGCTGCGTATCAGCCGTCCAAATCAAGTTTGGTCTATTGATATAACATACTTAAGAATGCCTAAAGGACACATGTACCTATGTGCCATAATCGATTGGCATTCACGTTTTATCGTGTCCTATGAGCTATCAACTACTATGGACAAAGCATTTGTCCTGAGTACAGTGCGAAAAGCTATTCAGGCCCATGGAAAACCCGAAATCATTAATAGCGATCAGGGCGCGCAGTTTACCTGCGAAGCTTATGTGGAACTCCTAAAAGAGAACAATATCAAAATTTCCATGGACGGTCGTGGCAAAGCACTAGACAACATTCGCATTGAACGATTCTGGAGAACTTTGAAGTGGGAAAAGACATATCTTGAGGAGTATTCCACGCCTAAACAGCTCCGAAGAATTGTTAATGAATACATGCAATACTATAATTACAGTCGCCCACATCAATCACTTGACGGATGCACACCAGGTGAAATCTACAACAAGACACAAGTACAGAAACTAGTGGCTTAGCTTGTCATGCCTAAGGAAGGAGTATTGACTTATTTTTCTTAAATGCCTGTCTTGACAATGGGGAGCATTATAGCTTGCTCAAAGCAAGACATCGGCAGAGCGTGCGGGTATGTTTTGTGCACTTAGCCCAGCAAGTGCTGTGGTTCTTAGTTTTATATTTTTAGGAGAGGAATTGAGTCTTCTTAGAATGATGGGGATACTCATTATACTGGCAGGTCTGATGTCTTCTCATATGCTGGAAAGAATAAGGGTAACAAAGCTAAAACGGGTGAATGCTTTTCGGTAAGTTCGTAAAATAATATCTGGATATATGTTAAGTAGTTAACTCAAATTGCAGATATAGTAGATATATAAAATCACTTAAATGGTTTATAATTGCAAAGCTATCATACTTCCTGAGTCAGAATCAATCCGACTGCAGATTTCTGAATATTGAAGTGCCCCCTTACACATGAATATCTTTATTTGCAGTCGGTATTGATAAAATTCAAAATTACGATGGGTCAATTTTGGTTGACATAAATTCAGCTTCATGCTAAGTTTGAACAAATTGATATGTACATTTTCGCTGACTTACTGAAATGAGGTTTGCTTGTGAGAAACATTGATTATGGATTCAGGAAATATGAAAAATATAGCAAGACGCATACGCATGATTATGGACAGATGATTATTCCTACAAATGGCGAGCTTATTGTTGAGACAAAAACGCTGAATATTGCGCTTGATGGAGCGAAGATGTTATTCCTACCGCCAGGATCAGAGCATAAGTATGCTTCATATACAGATAATTTATTTTTGGTACTAGATGTTCCAAATCATTTTATTACAGCTGATGATATTGTACAAAATCATGGTGGAAAACTCATTCTATTGAATGAAAAGTGGGAACTTGTTAAAAAACTGATGCTGCAGGAATGCAAGAGTAATGACTCTACCGCATCAATGAATAATTTATTTCGATACATTTACTGCGATATTTTCAAGAACTCAGAGCCTGCATCAATAGAATACTTGAAGAAACATTATGATAGGAGCGTTACTCTGGAGGAGTTAGCAAGAATTGAAGGCTATGCATCTAATTACTATAGTGATTGGTTTAAGCGCTATACTGGCTGGACTCTAAGTGCATACCTGAAACGACTTCGTATTAATAAGACAAAGGAGTTGCTGCTTACAACATCATACACACTGGCTCAAATAGCACAGCTAGTTGGCTATGAGCATCATGCTTCATTAACAAGGAGTTTTAAGTGTTTAGAGCATATGACAGCAAAGGAATTTCGTAAAATGCATTCTAAGCATTCATTTCGAGAAATCGGCTAAAGAAGATAAGTATTCCTGATAAGAAACCTGATTTTGAAAAGCATATAATACATTAAGAAAAGGATTATTCGTTAAGTTAATGAATAATCCTTTTTATGACTTTATAGTAGTCTGGAATTTATTTGCGAGTTTATGGAACTTATGTTGAAAATATGTATGTATAGGTAAGGTTCTGATTAAGCGAAAGGTGAGTATATGAAATTATCTACGAAACAATCCAAGTTTGTCATAGTGCTTTCGGCGATGATGTGGGGGACGACAGGCACTGCACAAGCGTTATTGCCAAATGGTTCTGATCCTTTGGCGGTAGGCGCATTTCGAATGCTAACTGGAGGAAGTATTCTATTTATTATTGCCTTTATAAAGGGTTCATATAATAATATTGGTAATATGAGGCGTGTAGATATATTTGCAGCCTCACTATGTATGGCCTTATATCAGCCATTATTCTTTTTTGGAGTGGCACGGACAGGTGTAGCGCTTGGAACCATGTTGGCTATTGGTAGCGCACCTGTTTTTTCTGGAGTTATTGAAGTCGTAAGTGGCAAGAAAATAAGCAAAAGATGGGTGATTGTAGCATCAATATCGGTAAGCGGTTGCATGCTGTTATTCATAGGGTCAGATTCAATTGCCTTTGATTTAACCGGTGCAATGTTTTCGCTAGGAGCAGGCTGTTCGTATGCGGCATTTGTCGCAACATCGCAGCGTGCATTCAGTGGTGGATCTAGACTGGCTATAAACGGAACCATTTTTTTAGGAAGTGCATTATTGCTCGTGCCATTACTCTTGTTCGCCAAGCTTGACTGGGTAGATAGTGTATATGTTTTTTTACCGATTATACACTTAGGGATTCTTGCAACTGCAATTCCATATACTTTGTTTGCGATAGCGCTCAAGAAAGTACCTGCATCTACAGCGGTGACACTTACTTTAGCAGAACCTTTAACGGCGTCAATTCTTGGTAGGGTACTACTAAAAGAGCAAATGACAGAGCTTTCGATTATTGGCGTAATAATGATTTTTACGGGAGTGTTGTTAGATGCGGGGAATGATACAGAGTGTAACGAGGAATTGATATGTAAAAATGAATATTGTGATTAAAATATGGGTGTTATATAGGGATTTACAAATACGTTTTATACTGTATTAAATGAATTACTATACAGTCTCTAATTCTGTATTTAATAATCCTGCATGGATTTTTCTAATATCTCAGTATACTAATTGGCAATTGAGTATGGTGGCGTTTCAAAATCCTGTTTTAGATGTTTGAGGATCTTTACTGATGAGAATAGGAAAATAAATAATGTAATAACAAGATTCTATTTGACAATAACAGAATGTTCGTTTATTATAGTAACATGAGATTAAAGGATGATCAAAAAAAAGAAGCAATTATTGATGCGATCGTACAATTAGTGAATGAGATTGGGTTTGCTAATATATCAATGTCGAAGATTGCAAAGAGAGCAGGCGTATCCGCTTCAACGTTATATATTTATTATGAAAACAAAGAGGATATGTTCTTGAATGTTTATTTGGAAGTTAAAAGCAGAATGATGGCAGCCAGTAGTCAAGGAGTTGAGAATAACAAGGACGTACGACTTTCAGTAAGAAAAATTTGCGAGAATCTGTTGAACTTCATGAAACAGCATAATGACTATTTTCTATTTATTGAACAATCATCAAATGCCCCTTTAATAAGTGAAATATCGCCTGATGAACTGTTCTTAATGGGAAAAGATATCTATGATGTTTTTGAGCAAGGCGTAAGGCAAGGTGTACTTAAAAATTGCTCATCAGTGTTACTATTGGCATTCTGTTTCTATCCGATTACACAAATTTATAAAGAAAGCTGTAAGCAACAAGATATGTTTGGTGATTTAGAATTCGATAAAATCTTTGATATGTGTTGGGATGGAATAAAAAAATAAGCACTCCGAGTGGAGTGCTTTAATTAAAAAATATAAATAAACGAACGTTCGTTAAAAGGAGAGAGAATGAAAATATTTTATTTTACAGCAACAGGAAATAGCCTAGCTGTTGCAAAAAAAATTGGAGGAGAGTTAATATCAATACCTCAAGTAAAGTTAGAAGAGAATCAGGTATACAAAGATGATGTAATTGGTGTTATATTCCCAACCTATGGATGCAATGTACCTAAATATGTAAAATCATTTTTAGAAAATGTAAAGTTTGAAGCGGAGTATACTTTTGCAATTGGAACATATGGAATGGGTAAGGGCAACACAATGGAAATTGCGCAAGCCATAGCTAAAACACATGGTTACTCGTTTGATTATTTAAATATGGTTCTGATGCTAGACAATTGTCAACCACAGTTTGACATATCAAAAGAAATCAAAAAACTGCCTGCGAAGAATGTTGATGAACAGATTGATCAGATCATAAAGGATATTGAGAACAGAAAAACTCAGTTATTCAAAACTGGTTTCGGAGATAAAATAGGGACTTGGCTATGTGAATACGTGTTAACAATTGAGAATGAAGATTTTGCAAAAAAATATTACATCGACGAAAATTGCAATTTATGTGGAACCTGCACGAAAGTATGTCCAATTGGAAATGTCAGTATAAGTACATGCATTGAATTTGCTAGTCAGTGTGTCTGCTGTCAAGCTTGTATACATGCTTGTCCAAAGCAGGCAATACATCTAAAGAGAGAACGAAGCTCGGTAAGATGGAGAAATCAGAATGTAACTTTGAAGGAAATTATTAAAGCTAATAATCAGAACAAAAGTGAATAACTCATCACAAGAAAATATTATTAGGTGAATGAAAATGAATAGGAGAAATAATAAAAATGAATAAAGAAGTCACCCTTAACAAAAATATGATAAAAGCAAGTGGATTGATGTTCATAATAGCTCCGCTGTTTTTCTTAATCGTCGAGTTTGTCGCTTCAAGATTTTGGGGGAACCCCGCGTACAGCTATATCAGTAATTATATTAGCGATCTTGGAGTGCCAGTTCAAACAATGTTTCAAGGGCGACAAATCAATTCCCCACTAAGCAGTGTAATGAATTTTGGATTTGTCATGTATGCAAATCTATTTGTAATTGGAAACGTTCTGATATTCCATGCACTAAGTAAGAATGGAAGAATTCCAAGACTCGTTTTGAATAGTTTGTATAGCTTAGGAATTATTTTTGTTGGAATATTTCCCGGTTATGATTGGCCTGGATTGCCAATGCATGTCATTGGAGCTTTTTTAGTTATAGTTATTGGTAATATTGGAATTATAATGACGGGAACACTTTTAAATAAGACTTTTAAACGAAAAAACTATTCAATAATCAGTATGTTGTTAGGGATATTGGGGTTGTTAGGTTTGGTGTTAGTCACTGTTGCTGCATCTGCAGGTATGTCTGTTCAAGGGTTGTGTGAAAGAATTGCAGTCTATCCGATGCTTGTCTGGTCCTTACTTACTGGGTTAATGCTATTTACAAATAAGAAGTGATGAATAGCTATATTAATTGCAGTTCAATAGTGGATAAATTATAAATGAAGAAGAGGAGATTATAACATGTCATACAAGATACTATTCTACTTTGTTTTAGCAATCATAGTTGTGGGAAGCTTGGTTTTTGGACCAAGGATTGTAAAAGGGATCCAACTAAAGCAGGATAAAAAAGAAACTTACGCTATTCAAAATATTGGAACGAATAAGTGTATTCGACCCCAAAATGCAAATTTTCATAATGATATAGATGTGATTCTTTATGATCTGAATAACTGGGAGTGCCTTACTTGGCAGTTTATTGATATGGGAGAAAATACATTTCTTCTCAAAAATCTGTATACTGAAAAGACATTCCAAC
This sequence comes from uncultured Acidaminobacter sp., assembly GCA_963678925.1. Classification (GTDB taxonomy): domain Bacteria; phylum Bacillota; class Clostridia; order Peptostreptococcales; family Acidaminobacteraceae. The sequence continues at coordinate 4,001,805 of OY787533.1, forward strand.
CGAAAAGCGGGAGTGTGGAAGGTAGTTCAATGTGGCAAAAACCTGTTGGCGGATCACAAGATCAATATTGGGAGTTTTTAGTACAGTCAGATGGAATTTATTTAATCAGGCTAAAAGGAACTATGTTATATTTAACAGCAAGTTCGAAAGAACAAAATGCAAAGATATTGTTAAAACCTTTGGATGGGAGCGATAGACAGTTGTGGAAACTTGTCAAACAAAGTCCGATTGTCTAAGGTACAGAATATTATAAATGTTATTGGGACGGTTTTTTTTAAAAATAGAGAATTGTATTATCATGGAGGGCGGTTCATGAAATGAAGAATAAAATCATACTACTTACAGGTGCCACAAGCGGTCTAGGTAAAGAAACAGCTAAAGTTCTAGCAAAAGAAGGGCATACTGTAATTCTGCATGGTAGAAACAAGGCAAAAACAGAAGCAACAGTAAAAGCAATTAAAAAAGACATACCGAGTGCCAAATTAGACGTACTAATTGCAGATCTGGAATCCATGAAAAGCATTAAAGCTATGGTTGAAGAGTTTAAAAGGAAATATGATCACTTAGATGTCCTTATCAATAACGCAGGAAATCAATATGGTGCTAGCAGAGAAGTAACACCGGAAGGTCTTGAGAGGACAATGGCAATAAACACGTTTGCGCCGTTTTTACTTACGTATCTTTTGCTTGAATCACTAGACAAAAGTGGTAATGGTAGAGTAGTAGCGGTTTCCTCTGCATCTCATGCACAAGGTGGGAAGCCATATATGGATGATATTGAACTAGTGAATCACTATTCCTACATGAAGGCGTATGGCGTTTCAAAATTATACGTTATTTGGGTAATGCGTCATTTTGAAAAGTACTGTCATGAGAATAATATACGAAACGTAACTTTTAACTGTGTACATCCTGGGTCGGTAAAAACAAACTTAGGGAATACAGGTAACAGGCCATTAATTTTAAAAATATTATTTTGGGGTTGGCAGATATTTATGATCCCAATTGAAAAGGGTATTGCGCCGATTATTTTCGCGGCTATGTCACCTGAAATGGAAGGCAAGAACAATCTATATATTGGACCGAAGGGTTATGAAAAAGTTAATGAGAAATATTATACTCAGGAAAATGAAAAAATAGTATGGGATCATTGCATGAAGGTCACTCTGCTCCATAAATGAGTGGCTAGGGTTTATAGCAATAACTGTCTCGAACTTACAAATTCAATTGTTGTGCTTTTGCATGTTTAATGCAATTGAATATTTTATAAGCACACCATTAACTAAAAGTATTTGATGAGGTGAAGAAAATGAAAACAATCTTAATTACAGGTGCATCAAGCGGTATAGGCAAATATACTGCAATTGAAATGGCTAGACAAGGACATCAAATCATAATGCATGGCCGTAACCCGGAAAGAACAAAAGCTGTCTATGATGAGATCATCAAGGAAACAGGTAATGACAACATTATTATGTTGATTGCAGACCTTTCACTTATGTCTGATGTGAAACGTTTTGCAGAAGATGTAATGAAGCATACTGATCATCTTGATGTTCTATACAATAATGCGGGCGGACAGTTTGGAAACGAACGTAAGGTTACAGCTGAAGGACATGAAAAAACATTTGCAATAAACACATTAGCGCCGTTTTTTTTGACAAATCTACTGCTACCTCTGCTTGAAAAGAGTGAATCCGCAAGAATTGTTACACAGTCATCTGAATCGTATCAGCAAGGCGGAGACCCAATACTTGAAGATATTGAACTTGAAGAAAATTACTCACTGTATGCATCCTATGGGTTGTCAAAGCTATATGTATGGTGGATCATGCGAGAGATGAGTGAAGAACTTCAGCGCATGGGAGTTGAAAATGTAACTTTAAACTGTGTTGAACCGGGTACAGCAATGGATACAGGTTTGCAGAGAATATCAGGGGAAATACCTGAAATAAAGAAGTTAATGGAACAGTATAAAGAGTATTCTTGGCCGATTTCTAAAGCAGCAGAATGTGGAATATATATGATGACAGCTTCAGAAATGGAAGGCATTACTGGAAAGTTCTATGGTGACTGCAAGGAAAAAAATATCGATCCAAAATGGATCTCAAAAGAGGGACAAAAAATAATATGGAACTATTGTAAAAAAGAATGTGAACCGTATTTAAATGAAGGCTGTACTAATCTTTAGAGTTGTTAGCTATATGTTTATATTACTGAATCAGATAAGAAAAAATCAGAATTTCAATTCTGATTTTTTTATGCACACGCTCAATTTGAGTTACGTTAAGAATGAATAGCTTATTAATATGTAGAGTTATTGAAGTTGTTGCATTGCAAACGACTTTGGAAGTTTAAGATTTGGCGAGGCATTCAATTATCGGACTTGATGCAGTTATAGCCAAAAACTATACCAGCAATATACAAAAATAAAGTATTCATGTATGGATACGTATGCTAGAGTGAATTGAGTATTAGATAAGTCTTTTCATTATATAAGATGGTTCAAGACTTAACTTATTATTGTATGCTGAAGCAAGGCTAATATGTAAATAAGGCCCTTATCAGAAAGGATGTAAATGGATATCTTAATAACTTTAATGGTTGCTTTTGCTGGGGGATTAATAGGAATAAAGCTGAAAATTCCAGCAGGGGCACTTGTAGGTGCAATGCTTGCAGTTGCAGTTATGAAAATTGGGACTGGACGAGGTGATATTCCATATTCATACAAAATATTAGCCCAAATCGTTGTGGGTGGCATGCTGGGGCTCAATTTTTCGATAGATACCGTTAAAGGACTAAAAGAGCTTATTTTTCCTGCTATGATTGTCGTGATAGGGCTTACACTTTTTAGTGTGATTCTCGGTTTTGTTTTGTCAAGACTTACAGGCATGGACCTAATTACAGCATTGTTCAGTGTATCACCAGGTGGTTTGACAGATATGACATTGATTTCTGGTGCGTATGGAGCAGATACGCCAACAGTTGCTCTCCTTCATTTAATGCGATTACTCACAGTGATCACTGTACTGCCTACAGTTATTGGTGCACTTTTAAAATGGGTCCAAGCATAAGTCCCTACATTTGATTATAAAGTAACGGGTACAGAGCAGTATGTCAATTGCTTTGCACCCGTTATTTAAATAGTGAAGAGTTGAAGTATAAATATAAATGGGTGCTGGTCTATTTGATTTTTTCAATTTCACACGCAATAGCGTGTGCCAGATCCATAGTGGATGCAGTTCCACCGAGATCAGGCGTTAATGTGAGTCCTGTACTTAAGACTGACCGAGTTGCATTTTCAACAATCTTTGCTGCTTCATCTTCACCAATATGTCGAAGCATGAGCGCCCCCGAGAGAATAAGAGCAATAGGATTTGCTATGCCAAGTCCTTCAATATCCGGTGCAGCACCATGGGAAGCTTCAAATATGGAGACTTCATCACCATAATTAGCTCCAGGTGCCAATCCAAGGCTACCAATAAGTCCCGCGATTAGATCTGAAAGGATATCGCCGTATTGATTTGGTGCTGTAATAACATCAAATTTTTCAGGGTGCTTGATAATCGTATAGCAGGCAGCATCAATCATATAGTCGTCTGATTCAATGTCAGGGTATTCTTTAGCAACAGCATTAAAGCATTCAAGAAATAAGCCGTCAGTATAGTTGAGTACATTCGCCTTATGTACACACGTTACACGCTGTCTACCATATTTTTGAGCATATTCAAAGCTGAAACGCGCTGCTTTTGTAGCAGATTCACGAGTAATCAATTTAATAGCTTCAGCGGCGTGATTACCAATTTTATGTTCATGACCAATATATACACCTTCAGTGACTTCGCGCATGATGACGACATCAAGATTACCATATTTGTCTGATAGACCGGGGATACCTATAGCTGGTCTCATGTTCATAAACAGACTTAGTTCTCTTCGAATTGCGTTATTGAGTGATGGATAGGTATATTCGCTGTTGTCATCGTGGATACACGTAATACGTCCTTCAAGTTTATTTACTACAAGAGGTGTTTTTATAGCAACCTTAATATCTTTTAGTGCTTTCACAGTTTGATTAGGAATCGGATGTTGAAATCTATTCAGTGCTTCTTTACCAATGGGAATATATTCCCATTCTAAATCTACGCCTGTAGATTCAAGTACATGCATTGTTGCATCCATAATTTCCTTACCAATACCTTCAATGCCTTGCAGTATACCGATTTTCATTAGTTTTCCTCCAATTGTCTTAAGTAGTTTATACATTTATTAGCGGTCGCAATACTATCATTTTGTTGATTGACTTCTATCGTTACAAAGCCCTTATAATTTATTTCATTTAGGGTGGAAATTGCCTCTTCGAAATCGATATCTCCCTCACCAGGAATCAAGCGATTGGAGTCGGAAAAGTGCACATGAGTAAGAACTGACGCACCTTCAATGAATCCTTTGTGAATGGATTCACCTTGAACATGAAGATGATATGTATCATGCATCAAATAAAGATTGTTGAAGTGCTTAATGTAATCCAATATTTCTGTGGTTGTATTCAAGTTGTTGATGACAGTATGATTTTGACATTCAACAATAATCGGAACATTTTTTAAAGAACCATATGCACAAACGACATAAAAGGCATTTGACATCCATTCCAATGATTCAGAAGAACAATCTGGGTGGATTGTACCACGTAGTTTTCCAATATTGACTTGGGCGTTTAAAGTTGAAGCGAAATCTATGACTTTTTTAATGCGCTGGATGCTTTCAATGCGTTTCTCTGAATCAAGACTTGTAAAAGTCAAGCCATCATTGCTGACTATAGGACCGGTTCCTATGACAGGCACTTCTAAATTGTATTTTTTTAACAGTTTAATCATGGAAATATAATCGAGCGCATCGGGGTATCGTATGAAAAGTTCAACACCCTCGTATCCTGCTTCTCTAAGATTGCTCAATCCATTCTCGAAGTCGCCTTGATAAGCAAGCAGCTTTCCCCAAGTTTCTGGAGTTCCTATGGGATAGGCATATTTCATTATTTACCTCCACTTTTGCGTCGTTCTGCTTTTACAACATTTATTTTTCCACCAGCCTTAATTGCATCAAGATCAGTTTGGCAAAGTGGGGTAGATACGGTAAAAGTGAAATTCTTAGTTTTATTGTAGATTTCGTACTGCATTTTTTCTTTGAGAACTGAAGTGTTGATATCAAGAATATCACCAGCATCGAGCACATCATAATCATTACTTGTTATAAAAGTTAGAGGAAGAATTCCCCAGTTAACTAGATTGGCTAAATGTAAACGTGCAAAGCTTTTTGCAATTACAACACGAACACCCAGATATCGTGGAACCATTGCAGCCTGTTCACGACTTGATCCTTGACCGTAGTTTTCACCTCCGACTATAATACTTTTGCCAGCTTTAAGTGCTCTGTTTGGAAAGTTAAGATCTACGACTTTAAATGCGTGTTTTGAGAGTTCTGGAATGTTTGACCGAATGGGCAAATATAGTGCGCCTGCAGGACAGATGTGATCCGTAGTTATATCATCTCCGAGCTTAAGAAGTGTTTCAGCGCTCAAACTGTCTTCCAGTGGAGATACCTCAGGAACGGGTCTAATATTTGGTCCACGTCTTATAGAAATGCCTTCTGGGGAATCACTAGGCTTTATGAAACTTGCTCGTTCATCAACAAAGGAGTTCGGAATTTCATACTTGATGAAATCTAAGCCCAGTGAACGTGGATCTGTGATGAATCCAGTAAGTGCTGATGCAGCTGCAACTTCTGGAGACGATAGGTAAACATGATCGGTCGCAGTTCCGCTTCTACCAACAAAGTTTCGGGGTGTAGTTCTAAGGGAGATTCCATTGGAATTTGGTGCAAATCCACAGCCGTTACATCCACCGCATATGGGTTCAAACATGCGCACACCGGACGCGATAATCTTCTCGTATGCACCTCTACTGATACACTCTCTAATAACTGTTCGGGTAGCTGGGTATAATCCAACGTCTACATGTTTTGATAAAGGTTGACCATTAAGAATTTGAGCGACTGAAAGTATGTCCTGTAAAGAAGTATTTGTGCAGCTTCCAATCATAATCTGATCTATTCTTTGACCTTCAACTTCTGAAACAGGAACAACGCGGTCTGGTTGATGTGGAAGTGCTATAAGTGGTTCAATCTGAGAAAGGTCAATTTCAATGACGTCATCGTATTGAGCATCGGGGTCTGCTTCAATTGGATGCCAATCTGATTCTCTATGATAAGCTTTCATCCATATACGTGTATTTTCATCACTTGGAAAGACGGAAGTAGTTGCACCGGTTTCCTGCCCCATATTGGTGATGGTTGAACGTTCACTTACATTAAGTGTTTTGACACCTGGACCAGTGTATTCAAGGACTTTTCCGACACCACCTTTAACTTTGATGCGACGGAGTATTTCAAGAATGATATTTTTAGCTGAAACCCATGGTTGGAGTTGTCCGATTAGATGAATGTTGATGATTTCAGGCATATCAAAATAAAAAGGTTCTCCTGCCATAGTCATGGCTCCATCAAAGCCACCGACACCTACAGAAAACATACCGATTCCGCCTGCTGCTACAGAGTGGGAGTCAGCACCAATAAGTGTTTTACCTGGAACGGCCCAATGCTCAAGGTGGAGTTGGTGGCATATGCCACTTCCTTTGCGGGAAGTGACAACACCCAATTTTGAGGTGATATCATACAGATAACAATGATCATCAGCATTCTTAAAATCTGCTTGAACCATGTTGTGATCCATGTAATGTACTGAAAGTTCTGTATTGACTTTGTCAATGCCAAGTGCTTCAAGAACAAGGTATGACATGACACCATTTACATCATGTGATAAAGTTTGGTCTGCACGAATACCGATGCGAGTGCCGCGCTTCATTCTCCCATCTACCAGGGCAGACTGAATCAGCTTTTCAGTTATGGTTAAACCCATTAAATCAGCTCCTTATTTACTATTTTTGATGTTTACATGTTCATTATCCGCTTTGAGGGCATTAATGGGAAATATCTATTTATGATTGGACTATAACGACTGGTTATAGAAAGAAGGGTTAACTTGAGAATTATTGATCTTGAATATATTATTGAGATTGCCAAGCAGCAGAATTTTTCTAAAGCATCCGAAATACTTCATGTCAGTCAACCGGCATTATCGAAGTCGGTTAAGAGTCTTGAGGAAGAACTAAATGTGAAACTGTTCAAAAGAAACTCAAAATCTGTTGAAATTACAGAAGCAGGAAGGATTTTGATAGAAGAAGCCAATGAAATCATGAGGCATTATAGTTTAATAGGCAAAAGAATTAACCGGTATCGCCTAAATCATGTAGATACACTGCATATTGGTTCCTCGCAGTTCTATAATAAATATTTTTTTCCACCAGCTATTATAAGATTTCAGAAAACATTTCCCCAAATACATATTGATATTTCTGAAGGTGTGTCCCAGCAAAATGAAAAAAAGGTTTTAGAGGGTCAGTTGGATTTAGCTGTTATGCCATTGCCCGTTAATTCAAAAGAGTTGAAGTGTATTACAGTTACTGAAGAACGTTTTCAATTGGCATTTTCTTCTAAAAACAATAGATATATGAACCTTGTTAGACAAGCTGGAGGTCAAGGAGACTTAAACTTGAAATTGTTCAGTCAGGAGCCTTTCATTCTTAAAAAGAATGGACTCAAAATGAGAGAATTAGCGGAGTCCATTTGTGCTGAATATGGGTTTACTCCGAAGGTGATGTCAACCGCGATAAACTCAGATACAATCAACTCGCTAATACAGAGAGACTATGGTGTTTCATTTTTACCCTCATACATAAATAAATATGAGGATGTCATGTATGTAGACGTGAATAACCCACTATGCAGGCGTAAGGTAGTAGCAGGCTTTTTGTCTGATAATGAAAAAGCACTGTATATTACTTGTTTTATTGAATGTCTTAAAAGCGAGATGGTTAATTGTGAAGATAAATAATCAAATAGACAACGGGAACTCCAATCTCATAAGTTTATGAGTGGAAGTTCCCGTTGTTTATTGATACTTTTTATTTAAGATAATCAAATATGGGATTGAATACGCGCAAGGGTTCTATCAATAGCTGCCAAGACAGAGGAAATAGTATGTTGGTCAATATTGCCCATATGACCAAGTCGGAAGAGTTTTCCTGCATAATTTCCAAGGCCACCAGCTACAACGATGCCTTCTTCTGCAAGTGTGGTGCGGAAAAGCGCATCGTCGATTCCATCTGGATACATGACGTTGGTAAGCGTTACTGCACGATGGCTTGCGTCAGCAAGTATTGTAAAGCCCTTGTTTTCCAATGCATTTTGTATATGGCGTGCATCTTTCAGGTGTCTGTCATATCTTTTGTCAACACCTTCTTCGAAAATAATCTGAACGGACTCCTTTAGTGCCCAAATAAGATGAATAGGTGGTGTTCCGAAATACTTACTAGGGTCATTCATAATTGGTAACCAATTTTCGAAATCAGCGTAGTATTCTGGTATTGTACCTAATGATTTACGGCGCTTAAGTGCATTGGAACTAGCCCATACAATAGCGAGTCCCGGACTGACGCCAAAGGCTTTTTGCGAACCTGTAAGAAGTACGTCAATGTTCATTTCATCCATTAGAGTGCGTTCGCCTGCAGTGGCACAAACACCATCGACAATGAAAAGTGTGTCCTCATACGACTTAAGCAATTTGCCAATCCCGTCTATATCAGCAGCAACGCCAGTTGAAGTATCAACATGTGTAACGGTTACTGCTGCATAATTCTTTTCATTCAATTTCGCTTCAATTTTTTCGAGGGGAACAGTTTCTCCCCAAGGACAACTGAGAACATCGCAATAAAGTTTCTTTCGTTCGCAAAGTTCAGTAAATCGGTCACCAAAATAACCGTGAGAGATAATGAGAATATTATCGCCCACTTTTGAAGTGTTTGCGATTGCCATTTCCATTGCCAGTGTTCCTGTCCCTGCAACAACAAAACATTCGCCTTGTGTCCGAATAAAGATTTTCAAGTCGTGGAGAAGCCCTTTGAAATCCTCAATAAAGTCGGGGTCTTTGAATGAACAAACCTCTCGGCCCATTTGCGTATGAATGCTTTCTACGCCCGGTGTTGGACCGGGAATCATAACCAATTTTCTATTTTTCATGATATCCTCCCAAATAGTACTTGTACTATATCTATCTGTTAATATGGTAACAATCTACAAGACAGACGTGAAATACGTATATGCTTATGAAGAGTATATGAAAAAACTTATACTTATAAACGCAGTCAAACATCATGCATTATTAATCAATATGCCTATTCTATTACAAGTAATATTGTTATTGTACTATTAGTTATCATCAATAACCTCATCTGCTAAATCATTTCTTTCGAAAGCTTGACCAATCAAAGAAAGAAAAAGTCTGCCAGCTTGAGAAATATAACTGCTTACATGTTTTGCGATACAGATGTTCCAAAAAGGGGATAAATTGTCTTCAATATTGAAAAATATGCAGTCTTCTCGTGAGGCGAAGGTCGAGGTATAGAATTCAGGAAGAATGGCTACTCCAAGTCCCAGAGCTGCAAATTCTTTTGCTGTAGCGAAATTACGTGTGCTAATAATTTTTTTAGGTGTGATTTCAGCCCGAGAAAGTATGGTGTCTGAAATATATCTACTTCTCTGGGTTTTCCTTCCTAATATAAATACCTCGTCAGAAAGGTTTGAAAGGGGTAAGTAAGGTCTCTCTTCATCCTTGAATGTATATGCGTGTTTAATGGCAGGGTGGTCATGTGACAAAACAGTAAGAAAGCGATTTTCAACAACTTTCGTATACCTGACTCCTTTGTTTTCCTGAGTATTATCAACTGGAATGGCATGCAGGAGTGCAAAATCAATTGCGCCAATTCTGAGTTGCGTCTCCAGTTCTTTTGAAGTCATTTCTACAAAATTAAAGTCTATGTTGGGAGCAATAGTCTGAAACTCTTTGAGAAGTCTAGGCATGAGAACTGCGGCAAGATATACTGTAACTCCAACGGTTAGCCGGCCCTTCTTCAAATTGCTGATATCATAGATTTCAAGTTCGAAATCATTAAAAATCTGAAGAACATCATTTGCCATCTGACAGTATTTTTCACCAGCAAATGTCAAAAAGAGCCCTTTGTTTGTTCTTGTGAATAGAGGAAGACCCAATTTATCTTCTATTTTGCGTATTGCATTGCTGAGTGATGGTTGCGTAATAAAGAGCCTTTGGGAAGCCTTAGAAAGACTTTTTTCTTGAGCAACCGTTTTAACATAAATCAGTTCCTTTTGTGTCATTGTAGTCCTCCATTTTCTTTTCGATATAGTTTTTTGCTATATCAGATATGTTGATAATTGAAATTGCGATATAAACAATCCGATTGTATCATGAAAATAAATTTATATAAAATGATATCAAGAAGAAAACGCATGAGTTAAGGACGATTTTTATGAATAGGCATAAATCTTAATTTAGTTTAATTGAGACTTATTAATAGAGAACAGGGGTCGTAATATGAGAGTACCTTGTGTATATATGCGTGGCGGAACAAGTAAAGGTATTATATTTCATAGAAAGCACTGGCCTAAGCCTCAAGGGAAATGCATGACTTGCTGCTTGAATTTATTGACAGTTCCGATCCAAAGCAGATAGACAGCATGGGTGGAAGATATCATCTAACAATAAGATTATGATTGTCTGGCCATCGGATAAAGACGGTATTGATGTTGAGTACACCGCTGGTCAGGGTGTAGTTGGTGAACCAATCAATGAAACAGTAGATTCCTAAATATGTTTCGAAGTTACTATAGGTTAAAGTATATATTCAACATAGGAGAATACGAATTATTCATACCGATATGCAAATGTTACACTAGATTAAATGAGTCTGAGTATGGTAGGAAGGTAGGAGATATCTATGACTGAATTTCAATTAGAGCAATTAAAGGAACTTGATACTACACTTTTATGTGACGGTGCAAATGAACCTATTGCAATGGATCAAAAAATAAAACCATTCTATAAAACACGGATGATAGTTGGAGAAGCTTTCACAGTGAAATGTGCTAAAGGTGATAGCTTGGCTGTCTCAAGAGCAATTAAAACAGCACCGAAAGGAGCCGTGATTGTTGTTGATGCAGATGGCACGGACTATAATGCGATGTGGGGTGACGTGAAAAGTCAGATGGCTAAGTCATTAGGTCTAGAAGGTGTGGTTATAGATGGCGCTGCAAGAGATGTTCATGGCTGTGAAATGGTTGGTTTCCCTGTATATTGCAAGTATACAGTATGTCAGGCAAGTACAAAAGAAGACGAAGGTGTTCTGAGTGCTACAATTGTCTGCGGAAATCAGATCGTAAACAGCGGAGACATAATTGTTGGCGACGAAAATGGCGTAGTTGTTATTCGCAAGGATTCTCTTGAGCTGACGATAAAACGTGCTTTTGAAAAAAAGAAGAAGATTGAAAGCCTTCTTCTTCGTTTACAATCAGGTGAAGAAGTGAACTATGGATAACTCTTTATGAAATAGTTTGAGTCATGCGCATAAGTATACGCATTTAGTTTTCCGTGAAAAGGGTATTGATATAGATGGAAATGGGGTGGTTCTTTGGATTTCAAGCAGTTTGAATATATTATTAAGGTAAGTGAAATGCAGAGTATTACTAAAGCCGCAAATGAACTTTTTATCTCGCAACCATCGTTGAGTCAGTATATTACTAAAGTTGAACGTGAAATTGGAGAAGAAATATTTGATCGGTCTACGAATCCGATTTCATTGACTCTTGCAGGTGAGAAGTTTGTAGAGACCGGTAAAAGAATCCTTGCACTCAATAAAGACCTTAAAGAAGAAATATTTGATATATCAACCAATAAAAAGGGACGTATAACAATAGGAATTCCAAGGTCGAGAGCAACATTCATGTTGCCATACTTTATTGGAGATTTTAGAGAAGCTTATCCGAATGTTGAGTTTAGAACGAAAGAGACTTCACGAGATGAAGTTGAAGAGAATGTTTTGAAAGGACAAGTTGACTTTGGAATCATTCCGCTTCCAATTTATAATTTTGTGAAGAATAAATTGCTCAGATATGAAGTGTTTACATCCGAACAGCTTTTTCTTGTTACTGAGAAGGGTTATTTGGGAAGTGAATTTCTTCTTGAATCTGATGTGCTAGATATATCGAAGATTAACGATTTGCCACTTATATTGCTAAATAAGGGAAGAGGAATTCGCTCCACAATCGATAATACATTCTATAATTATGGTGTTAAGCCAAATGTAATTATGGAAACAACAAGCAATGCAACGGCATTCAGACTTGCATCGACAGGACTTGGAGCTGCGATTGTTCCAAATTATATTGTTAATACTTATCAAGGTATTAATGATATAGATGTTTTTAGACTTACCAAAGATGGTATTCACTGGAAAGTAGCCTTTGTTCATCAAAAGGATGAAGAGCATAATCCTCTGAGAGATGACTTGCTTAGATTGTTAAAAGATAGATTTGATTAGGTATGCTAATTAGGAGTAAATAATCGTAATGCCACTAGGGTAAACCTAGTGGCATTTGTTGTGTTATAAGCTATTTCCTATCTCTATCATAAGTCTATAAGTATTATACTTACTGGATTTGCACTGATATGATTAATTCATAGAAATTCGAATGTGTAGAGATTTACGGAGATGTGCACATCCGGTATCTCTTCGGTGTATTAGAGCGGTGAGGAGTGGAAAGCAGATATGACAACAAAAGAAAAAATGATACTGCAGCTGTGCGAACTCAAAGAGAAGTATGGCGCGACAGCAGTCAAAATTTCATTTGAAACAGAAGATCTCAACGATTTTGAATTATTAACAGCTTTGGAAATTGCAAATAAATCTGGGGTTGAATTGCTTGTGAAATTGGGTGGAGGAGAAGCTTTAGTGGATATTAAAGCTGCTAAAAAACTTGATGCCAGCTATATTTTAGGTCCAATGATTGAATCCGATTTTGTACTTGGAAAGTACTTGGCCATGTGTGACAAGGTCATCGGAGATGAATCAGTTGATTATTTAATTAATATTGAAACTGAAGATGCATGTAAAAATATTGCAAGTATTATAGATGTACCAAATATTGATTTGCTGACGGGTGTTGTAATAGGAAGAACGGATTTAGCCCGTTCATTCAAGACGGATTCTGTAGAAGATGACTGTATTCTAGAAGCTTGTGAAAGCGTATTCAAGGTGCTGAAAAAATCCGGAATTAAATGTCTTCTTGGAGGGGGTATTTCACCAAGTACCATACCATTCTTGGATAAGTTAGGTGAACTGATTGACGGCTTTGAAACACGAAAGGTGGTTTTTAGTGACTGTTCAAAAGCACGTGAAAATTTGAAATCTGCAATTGAGTTGGCTCTTGAATTTGAAGTGAATTGGTATGTAAATAAGAAGGAATATTATATGAGTCGGGCTATTGAAGATGATTCAAAAATCGATGGATTAAATAAGGTTTTAGGTCAAGCTTAGAGGAAAGGAAAAGGCACATGAAAAAGTATAAAATGGGTGTACTCTTAGGGGACGGTATTGGTCCAGAAATTGTTACTTCTACAGTTGATATTTTCAAGGCTGCTTCAGATAAATTGGGAAGAGAATTTTTTGAATATATTGATTTGCCAATGGGATGGGAAGCTATTGAAAAATACAACGATCCTGTACCTCAGATTACAAAGGACAAACTAGCTGAATGTGATGGCTGGCTGATGGCACCTCATAATAATGCCGCATATCCAGACGAGCATAGAGCTAAGTTAAATCCAAGTGGAACAATGCGTCACCACTTTGACTTGTTTTCAAATATCAGACCTAACAAAACATACCCTGGTATAAAACCGCTAAAAGAGAATATTGACTTGGTAATATTCAGGGAAAATACTGAAGGATTCATGCCAGATAGAAATATGTACAAGGGTCTCGGTGAAGTGCTTGTAACGGATGAAATTGCGATAGTTATGGGCGTGTTCACTAAAAAGGCAGCTACGCGTATTGCTGAAGAAGCTTTCAAAATGGCTATGACAAGAAAAAAGAAAGTTGCCATTGTTCATAAAGCAAATGTTATTAAGTTTGGATACGAACTGTTTAGGGATACATGTTATGAGGTTGGAAAGAAGTATCCTGAAGTAGAAGTGGAAGATTATCACATCGATGCAATGACCGCTCACCTTGTAAGACGACCAGAGGAATTTGATGTAATTGTCACTACCAATCTATTTGGAGATATCATTTCTGATCTTGCTGGTGAGGTTACTGGCAGTTTAGGTCTAGCACCTTCTATTAATACAAACGAAAACCAAGCAATGGCTCAGGCTGCACATGGTTCTGCACCTGATATTGGTGGAAAGAATATTGCAAATCCAATCGGTATGATCAATTCAGGTGTTATGCTGATCAAATGGCTTGCTGATCGTTATACAGACGAAGGGCTACATCAGCTTGCGGAAAGTATAGAGAAAGCAGTGGAAAAGTCTATGCTTGATGGTGCGACAACATGTGATCTTGGTGGCAATCTTACAACGACAGCATACACGCAAGCCGTTATCGATCGCCTGTAATTGATGGGTTCATAATATGATTAAGAAATTAATTCGTATAGGTGAATTTATGTTTCATAAGAATCTCGTATGGGGCTCATCAGGAAATATGAGCGTCAAATTTAGTGAAACGGAAATGCTGATCACAGCATCTGGATCGAGACTAACAGCTCTCGTTCCAGATGATATTGTGAAAGTAGATGTTCATTCAGGTGTTACTCATGGTGATAAACATCCAACCAAAGAAAAATCACTTCATGAAAATATTTATAAGAATAGACCTGATGTGAATGCTGTAATTCATACCTCTCCTGCTTATGCTATGTTGCTGTGTTGTTCTGATGAAAAACTCCAAGAGAATATGTTCATAGAATCAATGGTTTACTTAAATCAAATTGAGTTTGTTGATTACTATCATCCGGGATCAGATGAGTTAGCGCATGCAGTGAGTGAAGCTGCCATGAAAAGTGACATCATAATCATGAAAAATCATGGCGTTGTTGTACTTGCTAAAACACTTGAGAAGGCACTTGATTTATTGGAAACACTTGAAACTGCATGTATGGTTCATTTTTTGGCGAAAAGATCTGGTCATAAATTGAAATCAATATCACCATCAAATGTAAATGATTTTTGGGAAAATGCTGGTTATACAAGATAATGGGGTGATTTCATGATCGGTATTATTGCAGACGATACTACTGGTGCTAATGACATTGGTATCATGTATAGAAACTACGGCTGTCGTGTGAAAGTGTATAACTTTGATGCTCTGTTGGAAGACATTGAAGACTGCGACGTACTGATTTTAGATACTGATAGTAGATTGGATACGGAAGAAATCGCACAATATAAGGTGAATATTGCGACAAGGAAATTAATGAATCAAGATTGTAGCATGTATTTTAACAAAACGTGTTCTGTATTCAGAGGAAATATTGGTCTGGAACTGGATACGATGCTACAGGTCTTAGAAGCGGATTTTTGCCCGATTGTTCTGGCATATCCTGAAAACGGACGTACTACTGTGAATGGTATGCATTATGTGAACGGAGTGCTATTGTCTGAAACTGCATTTAACAACGATCCCGTTCATCCAATGAAACAATCGAATCTTGTAGAAATTTTGTTAAGACAAACAGTAGAAAAGGTTGGTCATATTGATCTAGATGTTGTTCGAAAGGGCAGCATAGTTCTTAGTCGAGTTTTGGCAGAAAGAAAGAAGACCTGCGTGTATTGTATTATCGACGCAGTAACAGATGATGATTTGAAGATAATTGCTAAAGCGATAGAAACTGAGAAGTATATAGGCGGTAGTGCTGGGATTGCGAAAGCGCTGGCTGAATATGCACCTAAAAGCAGTGGCTCGGAGAATGTGGTTGCCTTCAACGATAGTAAGGGAACACTAATCATATCTGGAAGCTTAACACCTCAGACGAAAGCCCAGGTATCCTATTTGATAGATCGTAATATCAATTACTTTGAATTGTCATCGGAGAAAATGCTGGAAGCTGGCAATTTTGACAGTCTTAAAAATACAGTTGCTTTGAAGGCGATAGATTTACTTTCAACCGGAAAAGATGTACTCATTTTTGCATCTAATAACGCATATGATGTTGAACAGACAAAAAATATCGGTAAAAAAATGGGACTTAATGAATTACAAATCAGTAAACGCGTATCATCGGTATTGTCAGATCTCACCAGATATATTGCGGATGAGACGGAGTTGTCGCGTCTGGTTGTTGCAGGTGGTGATACATCGGGTGCAGTATGTAAGGCACTTGATATAAAAGGAAATTATATATTGGATGAGATACAACCAGGTGTTCCTTCAGCAAGGGCAATTGGTAGAAATCTCTTAATAGTATTGAAATCAGGAAGTTTTGGGAAAGAGAATTTCTTGTTTGAAGCTGCCGATATGTTAAAGCAGTACCGGTCAGGAGCTATCACATGAAACTGATGAGCTACACATATGACAATGCGTTGTATTGGGGCGTATTTGAAGACGGGTGGGTCTATCCTGCGTCTGTTGCATTTGGTGAAGATGTTCCAAAATCATTATATGACTATGTGCGAAGTGAAGTAGGTCTTGAGATAAAACATCCTCTTAATAGAGCGTATGCATTCGCTTTTGATGAAGTTCAAGTAAAGGCACCATTTCTTTCGCTTAATAAGAATATCTTTTGCATTGGTAAAAATTACTATGATCATATCTATGAACTCGATCCTACAGGTGCTGACATCAATCAGATTGCAGAAGTACCTGTTGTATTCACGAAACCACCTACAGCTGTGAATGGTCCATATGATAATGTTCCTTCATATAGTCATTTAACTAAACTGCTTGATTACGAAGCAGAGCTTGGAGTAATTATTGGGAAGACTTGCACGAATGTTACAGTTCAAGAATCGATGGATTTTGTTTTTGGATACACCGTAATGAATGATATCACAGCTCGGGATATTCAACGGAAAACTTCTCAATGGTTTTTGGGGAAGAGTTTAGATCGCACATGCCCGATGGGCCCAGTAATTGTTACTAAAGATGAAATTGAAGATGTTCAAAGTTTAAAAGTTGTAAGTAGAGTGAATGGGGAAATTAGGCAATACAATAATACTGCACATATGATTTATAGAATCCCTCAAATAATATCCATATTGTCACAAGGAAGAACTTTGAATGCTGGAGATGTGATTTCAACTGGGACGCCTTCGGGTGTAGGTGTTGGCTTTAACCCGCCACGTACACTGAAAAAAGGTGATCTGGTAGAGGTTGAAATCGAACATATTGGAGCGATTCAAAACTTAATAGATTAAACACGAGATAAGGAGAATAACAATGAAAATTAAATTAATTGAGCCACTTGGTGTAGATGAATCTGTTATCAATGGATTGGCAAAGGGGCTACTTGAAAAGGGTCATGAATTTGAGTATTTTGATACAAAGACGACTGAAATTGAGGAACTGAAGTCTCGATCAAAAGATGCGGATGTACTTGTCATTGCAAACAATCCTCTTCCAAATGAAGTTGTAGAATCAATGGATCAGCTCAAAATGCTGTCAGTTGCATTTACTGGAATCGACCATGTTGGCCAAGATGCATGTCGTGCAAAAAATGTTACTATCTCCAATGCAGCTGGATATAGTAATGAATCTGTTGCAGAGCTTACAATTGGTCTTACAATCAATGTTCTTCGTAATATCGCTAAGGGTGATACGGCTACTAGACATGGAAAGACTATTGCAGGTCTTATTGGTAATGAAGTAAATGGAAAAGTTGTCGGTGTAGTTGGAACAGGTAGAATCGGGCGTCGCGTTATTGAAATTTTCAAAGTCTTTAATTGTAAAGTTCTGGGCTTTGATCCTTACCCATCTGATGAAGTTCGTGAAATGGGTGTGGAGTATGTTTCAATTGAAGAGCTCATGAGTCAAAGTGATATCGTGACACTGCATCTTCCGCTTATGGAGACTACAAAAGGATTCATTTCAAAAGAGAAGATTGCATTGATGCAGCCGTCAAGTATTCTTATTAACTGCGCGCGTGGCCCTATCGTAGATTCAGTTGCATTAGCTGATGCCCTAAATAGCGGGACTATTGCTGGTGCTGGCCTTGATGTCTTTGATATGGAACCACCGATTCCTTCAGATTATCCTCTTCTAAGTGCAAAGAATACCGTATTGACGCCACATGTTGCTTATGCATCGGATGAATCTATGGTAAGACGTGCAGAAATCACATTTGATAATATCTATGCTTGGTTGGAAGGTTCACCTAAAAATATTATGAAGTACTAAATCAAATTTTCCTGAAATCTGATGAAACCCCTTGTAATGCACTTGTCCCTGTCAGACAAGTGCATTGCTTATATTAGTGAGAATTGATAACCCATGTTAAAGAAGGAGTGAAGCAGTATGAAAATTGCAGTAATTCATGCAACGATGATTGCGGTTGAACCGTTGGAAAATGGGATTAAAGAGATTTATCCTACGGCACAGGTATTTAATTTTGTTAATGACAGTTTACTCAAGAATTCAAATAGTGTAGGTTGGATTTCAACAGAAGATAAAGTGAATTTTTTTAAAACGGTTCTATCAGCAGTTGATTCAGGTGCAGATGGGATTATTGTTGCTTGTTCCATATATTGTCCTCTTGTTTCAAGAATCAGAGAATTTGTAAAAGTGCCAATTGTGGCAATTGATCAACCTATGATTTTGAAAGCTGTTGATTTGGGAAAACCCATTGGTATTGTAGCTACTACTGAACTATCTGGACCGACTACAGAAAAGCAAATTAAAGCCCTTGATGCATCAATCCATACAGAGGTTATTCTTGCACCAGAGGGAATGGTAGCTTTAAAATCGGGTGATAGGACTAGACATGATGAAATTATTAAAAATGCTTGTTTGGAGCTAAGTCAGAAGGGTTTTGAAACAATAGTCCTATCTCAATTATCTATGGCATCTGCAGAGAAAAAATTGAGATCATATGATTTCACTGTTCTTACGAGTATCAATGAAGGGGTTCGTGCAGTCATCAATGCAATTGAAAATCGGAAGGATGCATTAGATGTATAGCAGAATTAAAAACGGTCTGTATACACTTGTAATTTTAGCTCTAATTTATATAGTTGGGAATGCTGCCAGCCGTGCTATTTCAAATTTCATTGTCATTCCAGGTAATATAATTGGAATGGGAATCATGTTTACATTGCTACGCTTACATATTGTAAGCCTTGAAAAAATAGAGCAGACAGCAGAGTTTTTTCTAAAACACCTAAGTTTGTTTTTTGTTCCCTTTGGTGTTAGTGTCATGAAATACTATTCACTCATACGGGCGGATCTGATAAACATTATTTCAATCATTGCAATATCATCTATTGCCGCAATGTTTGTTTCAATTGTAACAGTGAATCATTTGACTAAGGAGTCATGAAATGAACAAGATTCTAATGAATGTATGGGGCGTGCTACTAACCATCCTGGTCTATTTTCTCATTTTGAGAATTAAGAAAGTTAAAATTTTGAATGGTGTGAATAGTGTGCTTGGTACGGTTGGCATAATCATGGCCATGCTGATAGCTTTCAATATTGATTATGAAAGTTATGAGGCATCAGTAACGCCAATTTCCAATACTTTATCACCGCTTGTTGTATTTCTGGCGGTGCCACTTTATAAACAAAGACTGCTATTAAGAAAGAACTATAAAGCAATTGTGTCAGGAATTCTTATAAGTTCTTCAGTTTCAACTATCTTTGTTATAGCAGCTTCCAAGCTGCTTGGAGTTGATGATCAGATTATGAAAACACTTGTACCAAAATCCATAACGACTCCAATGGCGATATCGATGAGTGATATGATAGGAGGTATTTCCGGCATAACGGTAGTATCGGTAATTGTTGCCGGCATTATAGGCGCGAGTACAATATCTCTTGTACTGCGTTTAACGGGGATTGTATGTCCTATTGCCATAGGCGTATGCTTGGGTTCTACTGCGCATGGTATCGGAACTTCTAAAGCAATTGAGATTGGTGAAGAAGCGGGCGCAATCAGTGGGCTTGCCATGGGACTTACGGGCGTTTTTTTTATCTTGGTGACAAGTGTTTATACAAGTTTATTCTGATGATGACTGCATATGTTCTATAGGTAAAATCATATGGAAAGCATAATAGAATACGAATTTTTCTATGTGGGTGAGCTGTGCTAACATATAGTTAAGATATCTTAGCGGGAAACAAACGAAAAAAAGAAAACGTTTTCTATATTGAGTTGTTTGAAGTCTAATTGCTGACAATAGGAGGTTAATGTGGCTGAAACGGTAAAAGTAAAAGATGAAAAAAAAGCAACTGATAAGAAATTTAAAATATTCGGTATGCCATTGCATGTATTCGGACTTTTTGGATTGATAATTGTTGCAGGAGTCGCGACGGGTTCACTGTCAACAGACTTAGTAGGTAGTTTTGCACTATTGTTTTTCTTAGGTATTGTTTTCGGGGAAGTTGGAGACCGAATACCTATTTGGAACGAATACATTGGCGGTGGTCCGATTCTGGCATTCCTTGGTTCTGCTTTTCTAGTCTACAAAGGAATTCTACCGGACAAGTACGTTGAAGGTGTTAACACATTTATGGACTCTTCTGATTTTCTTGTACTATTTGTAACAGTACTGATTACGGGTTCGATTCTTGCGGTTAATAGAAAGCTTCTGATTCGATCGTTCATTGGTTACATTCCAGCAATTTTGGGTGGTGTAGTGGTAGCGTTTGTTTTCGGTGGTGTTGCAGGACTTCTAATGGGAATTCCTTTTTCAACAGTAGCAATCAAATATGTACTGCCTATAATGGGTGGCGGTAACGGTGCTGGTGCAATACCGCTGAGTGAAATATATCATCAGGTGACGGGAGAACCGCAAGATGCTTACTATTCGTTTGCGATTTCGATTCTGACAATTGGTAATATATTTGCTATTTTCTTCGGTGCAATCTTGAACAAAATTGGAAAAATGCGTGCAGGACTGACAGGCGATGGGACTGAGCTTCTAAGAGATTCTTCAAGTTTGTTTGATGGAACAGAGGAAGAAGAAGAGGAAGTCGAAGTAACAAACAGAGATATCGTAACAGGTATTATTCTAGCAGGTACCTTCTACAGTCTTGGACGACTATTTGCAAAGGCGTTGTTGCCGACAATCGGTGGCGTTGTGATTCACCAGTTTGCATACATGGTTGTGTTTGTTGCAATTGCAAATGTGCTTGGAATTATTCCTAAGAGTCTTACAATGGGCGCGAAGAAACTGCAAAAGTTCTTTACTGGACAATTCATTCTTGTAATGATGGCTGGTGTAGGTATTGCGTTTACAGACCTTGGTGAGTTGATTGCTGCAATTACACCTCAAAACGCATTTATCGCATTCTTCATCGTATTTGGCGCAGTGCTTGGAAGTGCTGTAGTTGGTCACCTAGTTGGTTTCTACGCGGTTGATTCAGCAGTTACCGCTGGTCTATGTATGGCTAACAGAGGTGGTTCAGGTGATATTCAAGTTCTTGGTGCAGCAAAGCGTATGGAACTTATTCCTTATGGACAGATATCATCAAGACTAGGTGGCGGTATGATTCTCGTCATCGCAAGTATCATATTTGGTATTGTGTTTTAATTAAATAGAAATTGATTTGATTGAGTATATCATGAAATAGGAAGGGGCTGGTAAGAACGACTTACCAGCCCTTTATCTATGGTGTTGTGGGATATGATTATCAAAAAATATTTATATAGGTGGAGTATTAGATGTTAATGAATGCATTAGATAATTACTAAGTTTTAAAATTATAAAGGAGAACCTAAATGATAAAGCTGTATAAAGCTGGCGTGTATCTTGTTAATGGAAAAGAATTGATTGAAGATAGCGACTCTGCATTAAATGTAATAAATGGCTTGAAGGGCATGAAAATTACAAAAGAAAAGGCTAAAAAAGGGACTATTGCTTACTCTATCATCCAAGAGCATAATATATCTGTTCATGAAGATGCGCTGGAACTAAAATTTGACTCTCTGACATCACATGACATCACCTATGTGGGAATTATTCAGACAGCACGAGCTAGCGGGATGAAGAAATTTCCCATGCCATATGTCCTGACGAATTGTCATAATACACTTTGTGCAGTAGGTGGAACAATTAACGAGGATGACCATAAGTTTGCCTTGTCTGCAGCAGAAAAATATGGTGGAATTTATGTTCCTCCTCATATGGCTGTGATTCACTCCTACAATCGAGAAATGATGGCTGCTTGTGGAAAAATGATCCTGGGCTCTGACTCTCATACAAGATATGGTGCTCTCGGAACAATGGCTGTTGGAGAAGGCGGGGGAGAACTTGTAAAGCAGTTGGTAGGAAGAACTTATGATGTTCAAAGACCTGAGACGGTTGCAATCTACCTAACGGGAGAAGTCATGCCGGGTGTTGGTCCGCATGATGTAGCACTTCAGATTATTGGTAAAGTGTACTCTACTGGTTATGTGAAAAATAAAGTCATGGAGTTTGTTGGAGAGGGTGTATCAGGTTTAGATATGGAGTTTAGAAATGGCATTGATGTCATGACGACTGAAACAACATGCTGGTCATCCATTTGGACAACAGATGAAAAAGTTAAAAAATATTTTGAAATCCATGGAAGACCTGAAGCGTATAAGAGACTCGCACCTGAGGCGGTAGCTTATTATGACGGTCTCGTGCATGTAGAACTTGACAAAATCAAGCCATCCATCGCACTTCCTTTTCATCCAAGCAATGTTTATACAATTGAAGAATTTAAGGAAAATGCTGAAGATATCTTGAACAGCATAGAAGATGAAGTGCGTGCAAGATGGGGAGAATGCTGTTCATTTGATCTGTTAAGCAAATTCCGAGATGGGGAATTTTATGTAGATCAAGGTGTAGTTGCAGGTTGTGCAGGTGGTACATTTGATAATATTGTAGCGGTTTCTGATATTCTTGATGGAAAATCAGTTGGAAACGGTACATTTTCACTAAGTGTATATCCCGGCAGTCAACCAACATATAAAG
This sequence comes from uncultured Acidaminobacter sp., assembly GCA_963678925.1. Classification (GTDB taxonomy): domain Bacteria; phylum Bacillota; class Clostridia; order Peptostreptococcales; family Acidaminobacteraceae. Next base: position 4,024,990 of record OY787533.1, read on the forward strand.
CGTTAGTAGACAATGGCTCTATAAGCACCTTGATGGATGCAGGTGCAGTTATTCGATCGGCATTTTGTGGACCTTGCTTTGGTGCAGGCGATACACCTGCGAATAGTGAGTTTTCAATTCGTCATGCTACACGTAACTTCCCGAGTCGCGAGGGATCAAAACCGGGTGATAAACAAATTTCATTTGTTGCATTGATGGATGCTAGGTCTATTGCTGCTACAGCTATGAATGGCGGAAAACTTACTGCAGCTGATACTATTGATGTTACGTATACGAGTCCAGAGTATTCTTTTAGCAGTACTGTATACGAAAATAGAAATTTTGATGGGAGAACCCAGCTTGAAACAACAAAAGAACTCATTCTTGGGCCTAGCATTAAAGATTGGCCTCAAATGAAAAAATTGGAGAATCACTTGCTTATTGAAGTTGTATCGTTTATCGAGGACGCCGTAACGACGACTGATGAACTAATTCCTTCTGGTGAAACATCAGCATATCGCTCAGACCCCTATAAATTAGCTGAGTTCACATTGTCACGCAGAGACCCGGAATATGTAGAACGCGCAAAAGAAGTTCAGGAAAACGAAAAAACTTATTCAGAAGGTCAAGAATGTAAGGTGAATAAGACACTTGAAAAACTAATAAAAGCGGGCTACTTGAAAGCTGGCGACAAGATATCTTATGGAAGTACAATTTTTGCAAAAAAACCAGGGGATGGTTCTGCACGTGAGCATGCGGCGTCTTGTCAGAAAGTACTTGGTGCGTGGGCGAACATTGCAAACGAGTATGCTACAAAGCGCTATAGATCAAACCTGATTAACTGGGGGATGGTTCCATTTGTTATTGATGGTACACCAAGTTTCACCAGCGGTAGTCAAATTTTTATTCCGAATATTAAAGGGGCGATTCAATCAGGATCGAATAAAGTAAAGGCATATGTGTGTGATGAGAACATGTATGAAATTGAATTGAGAATTGATTCCTTAACTGAAGATGAGAGAAATATCATTACGTCAGGTTCTCTTATCAATTTTCATAAGAGTTTAATTACTGAATAGCTGGTATTCGAAAGTCGATATGATATTTTCATATTATTTGAATTAGGCCCATTTTTCCGGGTTACAAATGACTTGATAAGAGGAGGAGCTATGTTACCTGTTGTATTTGTATCAATTAATAAGAAAATGGAAGAAATGGCGCGTCATGTATCGCGAGAATTAGACATTGATGTCTGTTTTGAGAATATTGAGCGGACAAGTATTGATGAGATTATAAGAAAGTATCCGCAAACGGAAGTGTTTATTAGCCGAGGTGGAAATGCAAGAGATCTGAAAGAGAAAACGAATAAAACCGTCCTATCTCTTGAAATAACAATACATGAGATATTACAAGATATTTTTGGACTTGTAGCGCAAGGTTCTAAAAATATTGCTGTTCTTTCTACACCAGATCTAATAGGAGATAATGAAGAAACTTATGAACTATTTGGCGCTAAGATTAGATTTATTCCTGCAAATGCGGCCAAGGTCAAATCAATATTTCCAGAGCTTATTAAGAAGGGCATGGATGGTGTAATTGGTGGCAGGGCGGCTTCAAAACTTTCAAATGACCATAACATTAATACACGTCCGCTTCAAAATGGCAGACCTTCGATAAAGTCTTGTCTCGAACAGGCACTTCGTATTGTTGAAATCAACGAACAGAATCGGGAACGCTTGAAACTGCGTTCAGATAGTATTTCAAAGCACTCTGAAAGTTTATATTGTGCAATTGAAAGTGCGCTGGAATCAGTTGAAGAACTTATGGGATCTTCTGAAGAATTAGCCGCAATTGGGAGAAACAACAGCGATGCAGCTGAACGTGCATTTCAAGGCGTAGATAGGACTGCTGATGTTATACAAATTGTTAAAAATATTTCTGGGAAAACGAATCTTTTGGGTTTAAATGCTGAAATTGAAGCGGCGCGGTCTGGTGAATATGGACGAGGGTTTGCAGTTGTAGCAAGTGAAATCAGGAAACTTTCAGTTCAAAGTTCAGACCAAGCCAAGAAGGTGGATGAAATCATCACAACGCTGAGTAAAGAGATAAAAGAAGTTTTGGAGAATACAGTTGCCACCAGTAAAATTTCGAGGGAACAAGCAGAATCTAATGAGCTGCTTGTCAATATGCTCGAAGAGCTGCGTCAAACAGGTCAGGTGTTGATTGAATTGGTAGGAAAGCAACCTTTATCATAGTTTTATGTATATATCAATCATATAGATAAACGAATTATACATTGTAGAATAAGCGTGGTAGAGTTAATTCAGATATGAAACCTCAGTTTCATAATACTCCCTTTACGAACTGCGCCTTTCCCCAAATGGCGCAGTTTGTCTTTTACAGGAGATGCAGTAGAAATGTTCAGATGAAAACATCAATTTATTTATGAGTCTTGTCTATTTGAAATTGTCATGAATAAGTCTAAAAAAATCACGTTCAGGTTGACCCATATAGGCACCTTTTCGATAATAAACTCTAATATCCCAAAAGAAACCACTTGCCCCTATTGAGAAGAATTTAAGCTTGTCATCAGGAACTGTCAGTTTCGTAGTCATTTTGGGTATTATTGCTGCGCCCAAACCTGTTGAAGCCATTCTAAGGCAGGTAATATTGCTGGTGAATTCCATTTTGACTTTAGGTTGAACAGTGTTTTGCTTAAAGATTGTGTCCGCAGTATTTCTGATAATGTGATCTTTATAAAGCATAAAGAACGGAAAATCATTAAATTTGGAAAGGTCTATTGCATTCGAGTTAGCATTGGTCAGATGTGTTTCTGAAATTAGTGATGGACAGGAGGCAATTAGAATTTCTTCTTGGAAAACACTTTCAGACACGATGCCAATAAGCTCTTCATCAGCAAGGCCTGGCAATATCAAGAAGTCAAATGCGCCGTCTTTAAGTGCTTTTTTTAGCTTTGAACCACTTGCAGTATGAACTTCGATTTCAATACCTGGATACAATTTGGAAAACTGGAGTACCAAATCTGGAATCATGTAAGCAGCTCTTTCTTTAGATGTACCTATACGCATCTTTCCTATTGTTTGATTGGATATATCCCTGAATTGCTTTTTAAGGAAATTCGCTTCGAGTAGAATCTTTTTTGCTGATTCTAAATAACACTCACCAGCGTATGTAAGTGAAATGGGTGTTGTTGAGCGATCAAATATTAGCATGCCAAGATTCTTTTCTACTTTAGAGATGTAATGGCTCATAGCGGATTGAGTGATAAAGAGCGCATCTGCAGCCTTTGTTATGCTCTTATGCTCAGCTACTGCACAGATGTATTCAAGTTCGCGGAAATTATTCATTTGAGTTCTCCCTAAAATTAATATTGAAATAACAAGAACAGATATTACATTTACAAAATTATAACATGAGCAAATGCACATGACAAATAAGAATAAAATGACATTATGCAAATCATACGATGTTTGATACCATGAAAAAGAATAATAAGAGTGTTTTATATATGTAAGGCATACTTCAAGTACGATTATCTATTTGTTAACAAATGAAGTCATTTAATGTTGAATTATGGAGGGAAAATGAGTTTAAATCTAACGAAGAAGATTATTAAGTCACATTTGGCAAAGCCATCAGAAATGAACCCTGGAGAAGAAATTTTTCTTAAAGTGGATCATACAATGACGCACGATATTAATGCAGTAATGACGTATCTTGCTTTTGAAGCTATTGGAATCGATAGGATTGGCGTTGAAGCGAGTGTAAGTTATTTGGACCATAACTTACTATATTTGGATCACAAAACACCAGATGATCATATATATCTGCAATCGGCAGCTAAGCGTTTCGGTGTGCATGTATCACGACCTGGCAATGGAATCTGCCACACAATTCAGTCGTCCCGATTTGGTGCACCTGGCAAGCTTCTTATGGGCGGAGACAGCCATACACCTCATGGCGGAAGCATCGGAATGCTAAGTATTGGTGTAGGTGGTATGGATGTCGCAACTGCGATGACTGGAGTACCTATGCGACTCAAAATGCCACGTGTGGTCAATGTTCACCTGACTGGAAAACTTCAACCAGGTTGTAACGCTAAAGAAGTCATTCTGGAAATGCTCAGATGCGTAACCATCAAAGGCGGTCTAGGTAATGTGTATGAATACACAGGGCCAGGCGCAGAAACACTTGAAGTTCCAGAACGTGCAACAATTACGAACATGGGTGCGGAGCTAGGTGCAACTACATCAATCTTTCCTGCCGATAAACAGGTTCGCAAATTCATGAAATCACAAGGTCGGGAAAATGAATATGTTGAGATGCTTCCAGATGCTGGATGTGCGTATGATGAGGAGATTCATATTGATCTAAGTGCACTTCAGCCACTTATTGCTTGTCCGCACCAGCCTGATAACGTAAAGCTTGTTTCTGAAGTTGAACCTAGACGTGTTCAACAAGTTTTTATAGGTAGCTGTACCAATGCTAGTTATGCAGATATTGCAAAGGCAGCGTTGGTTCTTGAAGGAAAACGTGTACATGATGATGTTAGCTGTACATGCGCAATCTCATCAAAGCAAATATACCTTCAACTTATGAAAGATGGCTATATTGAGATGCTTGTTAATGCAGGCGTAAGGCTCCTTGAATTTGCCTGTGGACCGTGCTGTGCAATTGGTCAGTCTCCTGCTGATCAAGGTGTTGCAGTTCGTACAACGAATAGAAATTTCAAAGGCCGCTCGGGTAATCCGAACGCGGATATTTATCTCGTGAGTCCTGAAACTGCAGCAGCAACAGCAATAACAGGTACATTTACTTCCGCACAGGATATTATGGGTGATGCTATCGATGTACTTGGTACTATTGAAGAACCTGAAGAATTTTCTGTTGATGATGCGATGATTATTGAGCCGCTATCTCTTGAAGAATCTAAAAAAGTTGAAATTGTCAAAGGGCCAAATATCAAATATCTGCCAATTCCAGAAGCTCCAACAGAGTATTTATGTGCACCTGTTAGCTTGAAAGGTGGAGATGATATTACTACGGATGACATTACGCCTGCAAGTGCAGAGTTTAGTAGTATGCGTTCAAATATTCCACTCATGTCTCAGTATTGTTATCTAAGATATGATGCAGACTTTGCCAAACGTGCTAAACAGATGGGACGAAGCATCATTGTAGGCGGTGAAAACTACGGCCAAGGTTCAAGTCGCGAACATGCTGCCATTAATCCAATGTATTTGGGCGTAAAAGCTGTAATCGCCAAGAGCATTGCCCGAATTCATCAGGGAAATCTCGTCAATCATGGCGTTATTCCAATGTTGTTTGATGATCCAGGTGCATATGATCAGATTGATCTTGAAGATGAACTTGAATTCAATAATTTGCTATCAGAGATTCCAACTCGAAAAATCTCAGTTAGAAACAAAACAAAAGATTTCACATTTACTTGTACGCTTAAATTGACTGACAGTGAGCTGGAAGTTATTGAAAAAGGTGGACAACTATCTTATTTGAAAGCTGAATTAGAAAAGACAAATGCATAATTGGACGGTTCAGAGAATGATGAATCATATCTGTGTAGGCAGGAGGTGTTAAAATGGTTTTGAGTCAATTAGATAAGGATAAACTCGAATCAATACGAAATAATGCCGCTGGAAGACGTGTTGAAAGTAACTTGCTTGAAATGTTTGAGGTTTACGCAGAAGAATGCTTAAACATTGATACAGAATATGGTCGTTGCAATGCATATATCTATTATCCCTATCAGACGGATACCCGCCTGCCCGTACTGTTCAACGTACATGGCGGTGGCTTTGTAAAAGGTAGAAGAGAGCAAGATATCGTATTCTCAAGGAATATGTGCAAAAGGCTTGGCTGTGTTGTTGTTGATATTGATTACACACCGGCACCGGAGCTCCGGTTTCCGGGTCAAATCTATCAAGTACACGCAGTAATTGCATATTTCAGAGAGCATGCCAGTGACTTTGGTATGGCCTCACAAAAATTCGGAATTACAGGTCATAGTGCAGGTGGAACCATATCCTGTGCGGTGGCACTTCTTGCTGCTTCAACGAAAGCTTTTCAATTGAAATTGCAAATGTTGAATTATTCGGGGTTTGATTTGTACACACCAGAGCGGTTAAAAAAGAATGCTTATGGTAATCCGAGGATTTCGCCTGAGCAGACAGAGTTTTATACAAGGATGTATCTAAATTCTGAAGACAAATTGAAACCACTGGCGTCTCCACTTTATGCCCCAGACGAAATGCTTGCAAATTTACCGGAAACATTAATTATTGCCTGTGAAGATGATTTCTTCTGGGAAGAAAGTATGATTTTTGCAAATCGCCTTTCTAGACTGGGTGTTACAGTGACATCTAAGACTTTCAAAGAGAGCAGTCATGGGTTTCTTGTTCAGAGAAAAGATGAGTTTGAACAGGCGGAAAGTATTATAAAAAGATGCTTTTTATCTATATTTGAATAAATTCTCCTTTGGTTTGAGACCAATCCTATACACAGAAAACGCTTTTGAATATGAGCGTTTTTTGTGTTTTTTCATATGAACTGTCGATTAAACTTGGTTAAGTATAGGATTTAGGGCTAACACCAGATGACTTTTAGAGTTTAAGTTTATAAGGAAATCCACATGAAGAAGTACGTCAGCATTCGACTATATCGAGCAAAGTTTAGAGAACTTAGCTCAAAACGATTATAGACCACCCCTAATTGATCAAATAGAAAACGAGAAGATTTATAATAAAGTAAGGTATTATTATCTAATAAAGTACCTAATCGCAATCGAGCGTCGCCTTTTTCAAGGCTCTCCTTTTCGATAAGCTCATATGAATAAATACACACCATAGACAAAAATATATTGTTAATATGAACGAGTTATCAACCAATAAGTGGTACTGATAACTCGTTTTTGCGTTAAATGATAATTAGATTCTATAAATAAAAAGAAATTGTTCAAAAATGGAATGTAGAATTTGTCTATTTACTACTATGTTTAAATTCAGGAAACAGATTTTTTATTGTATCAGAGATGACTTTAATCAAAAGATCAATATCTCTATGTGAATCATAGCGCATCAGCGAACCGGCTCCTGAAAAAATGAACTGTAGTTTAATCAGATTTTCCTCCGATGCAGGAATTTGGTCAAATGACACAACTTTTGAAACAAGGGCATTGCAGAAGAAAGAATGTGCACTTTGATTAAACCTCGAATTTTGTTTTGCCAGGAAAGGATCGTTTTCGAAAATGGCGTTTTTTAACGAGAGTGTGACAAGATTATTTGTAAACAGATCTGGGTCAGTGAAAATTTGGTTCATAAAGACAAGTTCATCGACGATTTTTACAAGGTGTTCATTTAAGGCATTTTGATACAAGTCATAGATATCTGTATAGTGCAGGTAGAAAGTCCCCTTATTAATCTCAGCATTCCTTGCCAGTTCTGCAACTGAAATCTTATCGATACTTTTCTTTTGAAGTAAGTCCACGAGTGCAGCATTTATTGCACGTTTCGTTTTGATTACGCGCAAATCTGTTTTTGTACGTTTTTTTGAAACGATGGCAGAGGAATCAGTTATCATATTCATTCTGGTTTGCTCCTAACCCTAATCTAATAAATAATGAACTAATACGAAATTGTGTTGATTAATGAACGAATTCTGATATACGATTATTGAATAATCAACGGTAGTATAATAAGATGCTAGCATGAAAAGTATGCACTGTCAAATCATATGTTTATCATTGGATGGTTAGGAGGAGGATGTATGGAAAATATAATATTTTGTTTTTCTGGAACTGGAAATAGCCTTGCTGTAGCACGTGAAATTGCAAACCATACAGGCGATACTGAGATTATACTTATTGCTGATTTGATGGAGAAGGATTATATCGACCTGCCATATGAACGTGTTGGGATAGTATGTCCGGCGTATTTTAGCAGTTTACCGCCTATTATAGAGCAGTTTGTAAAGAAGTTGGATTTCAAAAAAACAAAGTATACTTATGCAGTAGTTACAGCTGGGGCATTGCACGGCAGTTCTTTTAACAGGTTAAGTGAACTTATTGGAAAACAGAGTGGCCGACTTTCTGGAAGCTATGCGCTTCAGATGCCGGGCAATTATATAGCAATGTATAGTGCGTGGCCTAAAGTGCTTCAGTGTTATTTGCATAAGAAGGCAAAGAAGAAAATAGCTGAAATAAGTGAGTCCATTATTGAAATGAAGCATACCTCTAAAGGAAACGGGGCTGGTAAGCCTGTTAAATCCCTTAATGAAAAAATGAATGATTACTCAATATTCGCCCTTGATTATAGTGTGAATAGCCTATGTAACGGTTGCGGCGTTTGTATTAAAATTTGTCCAATGAACAATGTCAAGATGGAGGACCAGAGGCCCGTCTTCGGAGGAAACTGTGCAAGATGCATGGCTTGTATTCAGTGGTGTCCGATGATGGCAATCAATTATCAAGATAAAACCGAGCGTAGAAAACGATATACACATCCAGATATTAAGGCAGTTGACTTATATGTGAATAGACTATAAAAGGAGATTTGAAAAATGGCAGATAAAAAAAGTCCAATGAAAATGATGAAACATAAGGTTGATATGGGCAAGTATGTCATGTCTCAAAAACCATGGTCTGAAGTTAAGTTTTTTAATCATATCATGATGGATGCTTTAATGAAACACGTTTTTGGATTGATTAAATACGGTATGACTGATTTTGGCGAAGTTATGGATACGCTTGGTCATATGAGCTCAGATGATGAAGAAGGTTGGATCGAGGCGTGGTCATCTAGGGGAGACAGGCTTAAGAAGAAAGCTGAATCCGCAGAAGCAAATGGTAGGGCAATCACAGCAGGCCAAGAATATTTAAGAGCTTCAAGCTATTATAGAATTGGTCTTATGTATTTTAGCATGCCGGAAGATCCGCGTATGAAAGCATATAGCTTGGAGAGCCGTGCGTGTTACGAGAAGTATTTGAAGTTGTCTAATTATCCCGGCGAGCCTGTTCAAATTCCTTACGAAGACACAAGCTTGCCGGGGCATTTCTATCGGTCACCTGTTGCTGACGAAAAAGCACCGCTCTTGATTATTACGCCTGGACGAGATACTTGGGCGGAAGATACTGTATGGGTTTATGACGCTGCCTTGAAGAGAGGTATTCACTGTCTTGTATTTGATGGTCCTGGGCAGGGATATGCCTTGCGCCTTCAAGGGCTTCCATTTAGACCAGATTGGGAAAATGTCGTAACTCCAGCTGTTGATTTTGCATGTAACATTCCGGGCATAGATACACAGCGAATTGGCATTATGGGCATTAGTTTCGGAGGCTTTTTAGCACCAAGGGCTGTTGCCTACGAAAAAAGAATCAAACTGTGTATTACAAATCCGGGAAATACGAATTGGGGTGGTGGCATTGCGGAAGCTCTTGGGAAAATTGATAAAATGCCGAAGTTGATGGTACCCAAATCAATGCAAACCATGATTGCGGACTACGCTTGGAAACAAGGAGTGGAAAATAGCGTGCAGGCTGTTGTTGAAGAGTTGAAGAAATATAACAATACGGGTATTATTGATAAAATCACATGTAAGATGCTCGTAATGGATGGGACAGCAGAAGTGACATATGGTGAGGCAGAGAAGTTGTATGAAGCACTAAAATGTCCGAAGGAATATATGCTGTTTGATGAAGAAACGACCGCTCAGAACCATTGTCAAATGGGAGGATATGCAATTGCTTCTGAAGTTCTGCTAGATTGGATTCAAGAGAATTTATAAAAAGATGTAGTGGACACATAGCAGCATGAAGTAAGTGAAAATAATTAGAGTGCAATAACAGACCTCTTCTTCATTATGGAGAAGGGGTCTATTTATGAACAAAAATGCCTTATTCGTCTATTAATAGACGAAATATAATAATCGTTCATTGAATAATCAACTATAGTCTATTAAAATTAATGTTAGCTAATCGCCTATGGTTGAGCAATTAGTGTGTCAGTTTACAAGAAAGGCGTGAGAAAGATGATAGATCAAGATAAAAGAGATAGAAAAATTGAAGAAATTCCTGAGTTGATACAGCCAAAGAACCTGTTTGGTAGATGGGCGGCATTTTTTATAGAACGTTATCGAATTGTGTATTTGTTGGTACTAACGGTTCTAATCATAGGTGTGACATCGTATTTAAATATGCCACGAGAACTTCAGCCGGAAATTACTTTGCCATATGGCCTAGTAACTACAATATATACTGGTGCAGCACCAGACGAGGTAGAAAGTTTAATTACCAATAAAATTGAGGCTGAACTTGATGACATTGAGGATGTCAAGACTATGGAAAGTACCTCTGCTTTTGGGTATTCAACGATATTTCTCGAGTTTGAGCAAGGTGTTGACATAGATCAGAAAATATCGGACATGAGAGACGCATTATCTGGTATAGAGAGTGAGCTTCCCGACGAGGCTGAAGCGCCAGTCGTTGAAAAACAGAAAACCAATAATTCTCCAATTATGGTAATCAATTTGGCTGGTGATTTGGATTTAATAACCTTAACGCACATTGCAGAAGATATACAGGATCGTCTGGAACAGGAAAGTGATGTATTTGAGGCTCTAGTTATTGGCGGCGTTGAACGAGAAATTCGCGTTGAGGTTGACCCAGGGAAGCTTGCGGCCTACAAGTTGTCAATGGACTCCATTCAGGCTGCAATCTCAGGTTCAAATATCAATTTTCCAGGTGGCTCACTTGTTCTGGATGGTACAGAGCTTAACCTACGTACCGTTGGACAACTCCAAGATCCCAGTGAACTTGAAATGATTCCACTTACAACAGATGGTGGCGGGACACTCTATCTGAGAGATGTTGCAACTGTTATAGATGGGTACAAGGACCAGATTTCCTATTCTAGACTTTCAGCAACAGATGAAGATGAAAGAACTATGAAAAGGTCTGTTGCCTTGTCTGTCAAAAAAAAGGAGCAGGCTGACATAATCCGTACGAGTGAATTGATCCATAACATACTTGAAGAAGAAAAAGGTGTTCTTTATCCAGAAAATGTGATTTTGGAAATCAGCGGAGATACTGCAGATTCAGTGAGAACGCAACTAGGAGATGTTATTGGAAACTCTGTATCTGGTCTGTGTCTGGTTATGGTTGTACTATTTCTTTTTATAGGTTTTGGGGAGGCAACAGTAGTTTCTATTGTTATTCCACTGTCACTTCTGGTCACAATGTGGATTATGAATTTTTCAGGCTTGACCTTTAACACATTCACATTGTTTTCGTTGATACTAGCTGTAGGCATGCTGGTGGATAATGGCATTGTAATTATGGAAAACATTGACCGCCTAAGATTTCATGGTGTAAGTGCCTCACAGGCTGCAGAAGCAGCTACAAACCAGATTGCTCCGGCCATGGCGTCATCAACGCTAACGACACTGGCGGCATTTTTTCCATTACTGCTTACAGGCGGCGTGATGGGTGCGTTTATGGAATCAATACCGCTTACAGTAATTTTTGCACTGACATCATCATTTCTTGTGGCAATGACATTTACACCAACCATGTGCTCAATCTTTCTCAAGAGCCATCGATCTGAAATTGTGGTGGATCATACGTCTTGGAAAACGAAGCTTTCTAAAATCGGATCTGTAATACTTGTAATTCTACTTTCAGGTTATGCATTCTCATTCGATAATGAAATTTCATGGATGACGATTGCAAGTGCAATTCTATTTGGTGGATTGATGTATTTTAAACAGTTCAGAGCACATACGAACATGGAAGAAAGTCCAATTGTCGAGTTCTATAGTGACAAGATATATAATTTGGTACAAAACAAAAAACTTAGAAAAAGAGTACTCGCATTTTTTATTGCAGCATTCTTTGCGAGCATGTCGCTAATTCCTATGGGATTACTAAGTGTGGAAATGTTTAGAGACAGTGACGAGGAACGACTTTACGTAAATATTGAAACGCCTGAAGGGACGCCTGTCGAAGAAACAAATGCCATATCAGGGAAAGTGGAAGCGCTTTTACTTGAGTACCCGGAAATCAAAACATTTGTTGCAAATGTTGGAATTACAGGTGCTGACAGTTTAAGTGAATCAGGAAGTGGTGGAAGTGATCCAACAACAGCACGACTGATTATAGACCTGACATCTGTTGATGAAAGAGAGAAGACTTCCATAGAATTGGCGGATGAAATTAGAGAACAAATCAAAAATATCAGTGGAGCTGATGTCGAGGTTCAGGAGCTTCAAAACGGTCCGCCCGCAGCGGCACCTGTAGAAATTAGACTTCAGGGCAATGATATGGACTTGCTTGAGCAAACAGCCAATCATTATGTGGAAATCCTAAAAACAATACCAGGTACCAGGGATGTAAGCAGTTCGGTATCGGAAGGAAATCCGGAACTTCAGGTTGTTGTAGATAAAGAACGTGCCTCAAGATTCGGGTTGAATGACATACAGGTTGCATTAGCTGTAAGAAATGCTGTCAATGGTGTGACTGCAACAACATATAGAGAGAATCAGGAAGAAATAGATGTGACAATTCATCTAAGTGATAACACGTTGGAAACCCAGCGCGATGTTGAAAAGCTCTATGTATATAATTCTGCTGGACAGGCAGTTCAATTAAGCCAAGTAGCACGTTTTTTTGAGGCAGAAGGCTACACTGGCATCAGTCATACAGACAGAGTGCGTGAAGTCAGTGTAATGTCTCAGGTCCGCGATGGATATATTGCAAATGAAATAACAAGTGCGTTTGAAGAAAGTATGTCAGAGTACCCTGAAATTTCTGGTGTAAAGGTCGTTTATGGAGGTGAGGCTGAGGATATCAGTGAAACATTTGGCGATATGTTCGTCAATATGATTGTGGCTTTTATTCTCGTGTACGTAATTTTAGCAGTACAGTTCAATTCGCTCAGCCAACCACTCATTATTCTTTTTACAGTACCGATGGCAATGATAGGCGTTATGCCAGGATTATATCTGACAGGAAACTACTTTGGTTTTGTCGCCTTTATCGGTGTGGTTGCACTTGTAGGAATTGTTGTAAACAATGGAATTGTACTCGTTGACTATATCAACTATTTAAGGAATAGCGGTTATGAATTCTATGAAGCAATCAGAACAACTGGCAAGACGAGATTCATCCCTGTTTTAGCAACGACAATAACAACTGCTGGCGGTATCTTGCCAATTACTTTAGAACAGGATTTCTTCGCAGGCTTAGGATACACACTGATTTTCGGACTCTTGGTATCTACAATGCTGACACTCGTTCTCATCCCAATTATTTACGCTATGGTTGAAGAACGTAAACTGAAAAAGGCGAGTGGTACATCTGCCGGATTTGCTTGGACAACTCAGTTGTTAAGGAAAAAGAATATAATTGGAGGTAAGAGTAATGCAAAAGGTCTTTAATAAATGCAGCATTCGTAAAACTGTGACTATTTCATTAGTTTCATTCATACTGCTTATAGTTGCGACAGGGTGCAGTAGCCAGACCACTGAAGCCACAACAGATGAGACAGTTGTACAAGAGGAAGTACATGTCGTACAGACGTACGAGGTCAGTGTGGCTGCCTTTACGCATACACTGAATGTGACTGGTGAAGCTGAACCAAGCGAATCCGTGGATGTTACAGCAAAAATTAGTGGAGATATTGAGCTGCTCAAGGCCAACGTGGGTGATTATGTGGAGTCAGGTCAGGTCCTGGCACGAATTGATGATACACGTTATGCCTTGACTAAAGAAAAGGCGATACTTTCTGTATCGGTGGCACAGCTCGATTATGAACAGAAAAAGATGGATTTCGAGCGTTATGAAAAGTTATACGATCAAAATGCAGTTTCTCAAAAAGCGTATGAAACAGCAGTGAACGCATATAAGGCTTCGGAGATTAGCTTGAAGGCAGCGCAAGCAGATTTGCGTTCTGCAGATATCAATTTGAGGGATACAGTGGTGACCGCGCCGATTGCTGGGTATGTCAGTGCCAGAAATATGGATAAAGGGGAGAATATTAGTGCTGGAACAACAATATTCTCGATAATCAGCTTGGATCCTGTTGTGATTACCTCGGCAGTCGGGGAGGAAGTCGTTAACCAAGTCAAGCTTGGTATGCCGGTAGAAATAATGGTTGAGTCACTTGGCAACGATGTATTTATGGGTTCGGTAACTCAAATCAGCCCAGTTCAGAATAGTGCAAGGCTTTACTCAGTCAAGATTGAAGTTGCTAATGATAATTATAAAATTAAGTCAGGTATGTTTGCGCTTGCATCCATCATTCTATCTGAGGACATTGAAGGACTGGCAGTTCCAAAGGAAGCTGTCATGCATGAAGAAGGAATTGACTATGTATTTACAGTAGAGGGTAACAAATCGCTGCGTAGACAAGTAACTATTGGTGTTGGTGACGATTTGAAATATCAAATCAAGTCAGGTCTAGGTGCCGGAGATGTGGTTGTAATTGTTGGCCAACAGAATTTGATTGATGGTGCAAGGATTGAAATTGAAGAATAGGAAATTAGGCATACTAGATGATTTTACTTTGGAAAAGCGTTAAATTTAACTTCACTATATGCAAGTGGGACAATCCCCTCAATTACAGTTCGTCTTACAAAATTTAAGTCAAACTGTGAAAGATAATTATGGTATGTGGACTCGTTAAAGACTCTTTCAACTGGATAACCAATTAGATTTAGAGACTTAATTATCATTCGGGACCGCAAGTTTTCACTATGTAGAAAGTTTGCAATAATGAGTTTACCATCCGGTTTGAGGACACGACGAATTTCTTTTATGACAGCATCAGGATTTTTAAGAACGTGAAGCGCATTTGATAGTATTACCACATCATATGCGTCATTCTTAAATGATAAACTATCTGCATTAGAAATTGAGAAGTTTACATTTTGAAATTTTGCAAAATCCATATTGTGTCGTGCTGCCTGAATCATGGATGTAGAATTATCAATGGCGTCTATTGATTTACAATAAGGACTGATTGAAAGGGATACCATACCAGTTCCTGTTGCCACTTCTAGAATTTTATCTGTATACTCGATAGATTTTATAATGTTCAAAGTCAAATCAGCATAGGAAGACTCGGCAGGAAATATCAATTTGCTATACACGCCGGCCCACTTGTTCCAAATATGCACATTATCATCGTAAGACATAACGAGTCACCTCCATGTTACAGCTTTCTAAAATTACCAAACGGTCGGAAAGTATTATATCATGAGAAGTGGATTTGCGAAACTTATTGCAATCAATTATTGGCAAAATGTGCATTTTAATTTAGAATAGGATGTAAGATGTTTTAGTTCAGGATTTGATTAGATTGAAGCTTGTAGAATGATTTGAACAAAGTTTTTTCGTTCCCCGAATTAACGTTAGGAGCTGAAGGTAACATGATTACAGTTTGTTATGCTAAATGTTCAAATAGGAGTATTGATAATGATGAAAAAACAATTCATGAAAGTATAATTTCTGATGGTAGTGATCTGTATTTGTGCACAAAATGTGAGTATAGCAATAGTAAGTGTAAGTATTTTAAGGGGATTATAACGGTATGATAATGGGGAAAATAATCAGTATAGAGTATTGAAATCCACAAAATCAAACGAATGAGAATAGCAAAGACCTTGATTCAGTACAGCATTTAGTACTGATTCGAGGTCTTTTTAATGGGGATCATACGATATTTCTATTTGTTCTGCATTCATAATGTTGATTCATGTACAAGATAAGAATTTCTTAATAAGCAAAAGGGTAACATAAGTTACGATAGGGCTACGGAAATTGGCATATACTATAAATAGAATTCTCGTACATTGTTTAGATGATGGAGAATTGAATCTACGTAAATGGAAATATGACAAAGGGCTAAACTATCTGGAGGTTACTGATGATGATTGCTAAGAAACATGTTAGAAGTATACTGCAAATACTGTCTTTAATACTATTTGCTTTTTTAGTCATAGCTTCGAAGACGAAACTTTGGCTACTGCTATTCGTTGTGACAACACTTCTGACACCTTTTTTTGGAAGAATATACTGCGGGTACATGTGTCCGATGAATACAGGCATGCGTTTGTCAGAAATTATTTCAAAAAAAACGAAAATCAGAACGAGCGCTATTCCCAAGTTTTTAAGTAGCAAGGTGTTAGGCTGGATTGTACTCTTAGTTTCAGTTGCGCTTATGATAGGGAGCAGGAAAATTTTTCATAGGGAATTTCCAGTTCTTATCGTACTGGTCGCTTTATCGATGTTTCTTGCATTAAGATATGAGTCGTGGGTCATTCATAATAATTTATGTCCGTTTGGAGCTATTCTGACACTTGTTGGAAGGAAATCATTCTTCAAGACACTTGTTGACACGGATAAGTGTGTCGGCTGTAAGAAGTGTGAAAAGGTTTGTCATGCTAAAGCAATTCAAGTGAACATGGATACCAGAAGAGCATCAATAACACAAGCCCTATGTCATCAATGTCAGGAATGTACAAACATTTGTCCCGTGGATGCCATAACTTATAATATGAAAAATGATTCCCATTGATAAAATGGATTGAAATAGGGTAGATATCTTCTAAGCGTAATACTGTGCCAATAGACTAAGAACACACAGCTACGAAAGGAGGCTTCAAATGAAAAAAGCAAATATACTGATTGTGGATGATGAAGCGAGCAGTTTGAAACTGCTGTCTAGGATGCTTCAAAATAAAGGCTTTCATGTAAGAACGCTTCCTAATGGTGAACTGGCTCTAAAATCTATAGAAAATCATCTGCCAGATATTCTTTTATTGGATGTTGGGCTTCCTGGGATAGATGGATTTGAAGTTTGTAGACGTGTAAAACAAATGAAGAAGGGGAGTAATTTACCGGTTATTTTTATCAGTGCCTATGATGATTCTGAACATATTGAGAAGGGATACAAGTCAGGCGCAGTTGACTTTATCCGCAAACCATTTAGCAAGTTCGAAGTATATCAAAAAATCAATCTGCATCTAAACAGCACGCAGTATGAAAATGAACTGGAAATACTACTGACAGAGACTGTACTGGGGAGTATACGATCCTTACTGGATATTTTAGGATTTATGAATCCAGATTTATATTCTCGTTCAAACCGTTTAGCAAGATTAATGTGTAGAATGGTTGAATCATTATCACTTGAAAATGCATGGTTGTACGAAACTGCCGCACTTTTGATACATTTGGATGAGATTATTTATTCAACAGAGGTTCAGAAAGAAACTGATACTTATACTGGAACAACAGATGAAAGCGTGATTAGAAGTAGACCACATATATCAGAAATTATGGATAGCGTACCTAGAATGAATAGTGTTGCAGCAATGATGGACGGAAAGCTGAGTCACAATTTGCTTGACGAACGCTATGAAGTCGATTTCAATACATTGTCAGTTGAAAATAAGGGCCGTATACTTATTAAACTATTGACAAGGTATGAGGCGTTGCTTATCAATGATATCGAGTATAAAATGATTAAGCATTTTTTAGAAAAAGAGTTTCGACAGCATATAAACCTCGTAGAAAGACTGATTTCCATTTTGGAAGAGGAGGAAGAAGTCAGAATTAGAAAAGTCAAAATTTCTGATTTAATGAGTGGCGATTTGATACATGCGGATATAAGAACTCAAGAAGGGATTCTTTTGATTGGTAGCGGAACCCAGCTTACTGCGAATCTACTGAGTATGCTTAGAAAATATTCGCGACATGAAAAGGTTGTTGAACCAATTTATATAAAACCTGGTTTGGTAATTAAGCAATAATATAATACAAGCATAAAACAGCTCAGTTGTAAAAACTGAGCCGTTTTCATTTTCAGCATGTTTAACATCGTTGGAATTGATGAAAATAATTACTTTCAGCGATAATTCACTTATAGATTTCGGTTTCGAATACAAATAGCCTTGGTGGATGAAGCAGTTCATAGATTTTAGAGTGTCTGCCTGAGCCTCTGTCTCAACACCTTCAGCTATTACATTTATATTATAGATGGTTTTTAATGAGATAATCGCCTGTACCAATTTTATGTTTTTAGGATCATTGAATATTTCCTTTATGAAAGATTGATCGATTTTTAGTTCATCAATAGCCAGATGAGATAAATAACTTAATGAGGAGTAGCCGGTTCCAAAATCGTC
Organism: uncultured Acidaminobacter sp.; assembly: GCA_963678925.1. Classification (GTDB taxonomy): domain Bacteria; phylum Bacillota; class Clostridia; order Peptostreptococcales; family Acidaminobacteraceae. The sequence goes on from OY787533.1 coordinate 4,043,188, forward strand.
AATTGATATGCTGAAGCCCATATTATGAATTACAGAAAGTATATCATATATATCAGTTACGTCTTTTATAAGGCTGTCTTCTGTAATTTCGAACATAATTTGCTGAGGATTAACACCGCTATTCAGTATAAATTCTTTAATAAAAGGAATGAAACTTTCATGTGCCAAATGGATAGGTGATATGTTTATGGACAATTTAATTGAGTTGCCGTATTTACGTATGAGCACAGGCAGATCTGCAATAGTCTTTTTTATGATGATCGAACGATTCGTTCATAATAGCAGTATCTAGTTGTTCCTTTAGTTTTTCTTTAAAGATGATTTTATCTTCAATCCATTGATCATATAGAATAATATTCTGACTGCAACTACCTTTTGTTTCTTCTAAAGCTAAATAAGCCTTGCTGATAAAGTGGCAATCTTCTCATCTTGACAATCTGTTTTAACAATTCCAACAGAATACTTTATATGAATGTCCAAGTTGAAATGGTTGTCGGGTGCCTTTGCAAGTACGAGGAAATCGTGGAGTTTATCTTGTGTAGCGCTAAGTTACTAACTTAGCATTACGGTTGGCATTTTATACTTTTGATTTTGTAAAATAATGAGTACAAGTACGAAATTCGGGTATCCAAAACATGGAAGATGTACATTACACATCATTTTTGCGATATTAGGAGGATAAGTTATGAGCATGTTTTGTTATCAATGTCAGGAAACAGCAAGGAATACAGGCTGTACGGTAAAGGGTGTCTGTGGAAAGAATGAAGAGGTTGCAAAGTTACAGGACTTACTCATTTATACCTGTAAAGGGATTGGTGAGATCGTCGTAAAAGGTAAGATGGATGCACAGTCTCTTACAGAAGCCAATCATGAAGTGTTAAAGAGCTTATTCATCACCATTACCAATGCCAACTTTGATGAAGATGCAATTGAAAAACAAGTTCTTAATATGATCAAAATCCGGGATGGACTAAAAGCGAATGCTCAAGGAGCAAACCTGAATGAGGCAGCTCTGTTCACAGTAACAGACAGAGCATCGATGCTGGAAAAAGCAAGCGTGGTTGGTGTGCTCGCCACTGAAAATGAAGATGTACGCTCGCTGAGAGAGCTCATTACATATGGTCTTAAGGGAATGGCGGCCTATACCCACCATGCACTCAATATTGGTAAAGAAAACATGGATATATACACATTCATGTATGAAGCGCTTGCATCGCTTTTAAATGATGGCCTTTCGGCAGATGACCTCGTAGCACTGACACTCAAAACAGGTGAGTTTGGTGTTGCGGCAATGGCACTTCTTGATGAAGCCAATACATCAAAATATGGCAACCCTGAAATCACAACTGTTGATATCGGTGTTCGAAGCAACCCGGGTATTCTGATTTCTGGGCATGACCTTACAGATCTTGAGCAGCTTATGGACCAGACCCAAGGGACTGGCGTAGATGTTTATACACATAGCGAAATGCTGCCGGCACACTACTATCCTTTCTTCAAGAAGTATGACAATTTCGCAGGAAACTATGGTGGATCATGGTGGCGTCAGGTAGATGAGTTTGGACCATTCAACGGACCGGTACTCTTTACAACGAACTGTATTGTCCCTCCAAGAAAAGATGAAATCAGAGACCGTATCTTCACGACAGGCGCAGCTGGATTCCCAGGATGCGGCCATATTGTAGCAGATGAAAATGGCAAGAAGGATTTCTCTGAAATCATTGAAATGGCTAAAAAGTTGCCATCGCCAACAGAAATCGAAACGGGTTCTATTGTCGGCGGTTTCGCTCACAATCAAGTGCTGGCACTTGCAGACAAGGTAGTCGATGCAGTCAAGACTGGCGCTATTAAAAAATTCTTTGTTATGGCTGGCTGTGATGGTCGTATGAAGTCGCGTGAGTACTACACAGAGTTTGCGGAAAAACTGCCAAAGGACACAGTCATTTTAACTGCAGGCTGTGCTAAGTATAGATACAATAAGCTAAATCTTGGTGATATAGGTGGCATTCCACGTGTTCTAGATGCAGGTCAGTGTAATGATTCCTATTCACTTGCAGTCATTGCGCTTAAACTGAAGGAAGTCTTTGGACTAGACGATGTCAACGAACTGCCTATTGCGTACAATATTGCTTGGTATGAGCAAAAGGCGGTTATTGTCCTCCTAGCACTCCTTTACTTAGGTGTTAAGAACATTCATCTAGGTCCAACACTACCAGGTTTCCTTTCACCAAATGTTGCTAAAGTTCTTGTAGAGACGTTTGGTATCGCAGGTATTGGAACCGTAGAAGATGATGTTGAACTCTTTATGGGTTAGTCCCTAATGATATAAGGCAAAAAAGTATCCCCCGAGCCTATGATTCATAAGTTCGGGGGATTAATTGAGAAGTAATTGAATGATGCTGACGAATGATCAAAGTACTCAACTGCTGTCTGTTCTTCAAAGACGTTTTGACGCAAATAGAAGCAGGCATGGCGGTGTAAAATGGGAAGCTGTGAAAGAACGTTTGGAGGAGAACCCAGAGAATTGTGTTTCCCTTTATGAAATGGAAGTATCGGGTGGTGAGCCCGATGTTGTTGTTTTTGAACAAACTTCAGAAACGTATTGCTTTGTTGACTGTGTTCAAGAAAGTCCTAGTGGAAGAAGAAGTCTATGTTATGACCAGGAAGCGCTTGAAAAGCGGCGTAAGAACAAACCGCACGGCAATGTGATGGATAAAGCTGAGGCAATGGGCGTTGAGGTATCAACAGAAGCGCTATACCGTCTATTGCAGAAGTTTGGAGAATTTGATACCAAAACATCTAGTTAGGTTAAAACACCTGATGAAATTAGAACATTAGGTGGTGCTATATTTTGCGATAGAAGATACAACCACGTATTTACATATCATAATGGAGCAGACTCATATTACAAGTCAAGAGGATTTAGGAGCATTTTAAAGGTGTAAAACCTGTTGACCTAAAATATAGAGTTGGTAAGAAGTTTGTAGATGAGTAAAAGGAGGTTCTTTAATGAATTTTAATCCCTATCTATTAATGGATGGAAATGCTGAACAAGCTATATTAAAGTATGCCCAAGCCTTTGGGGCTGAGTATCAAATTATGAATTTTAAAGAAGCACCACCAAATCCGGAATTCAAAATACCCGAGAGTATGATGGATTTAGTAATGCACGGTGAGGTCAGGTTGAAAAACCTAACCATCATGGTTTGTGATGCCACACCTATGATGCCAATAGTAAAAGCGAATAATGTACAAGTTGCACTCACTTTGCTTAAGAATGATGAACTCGATTTAATATATAAAATTCTATCTGATAGTGGACACGTTATCATGGAACCCCAAGAGACCTTTTTCGCAAAAAAATATGCATCGTTTACTGATATGTTTGGAGTTACATGGCAACTGATTGCTGATGAACAGTAAAGGAAATGGGACGGTGTGCTTTTTAGCTATCATGACTATTTGATATTGAACAACACGATAATATTGTGCATAGATAATCGGATGTACAAGTGCATGCTCCTGTAATATGGATAATGAAAGGAGGCAGTACGATGGATTCTTTAAATAGCTGGAATGATGCAATCGATTACATTGAAGTGCATTTAACGGAGGGTATTGATTATGCAAAAGCAGCGCAGATTGCACAGTGCTCAGAGTATCACTTCAGCCGAATGTTTTCTTTTTTAGCTGGTATAAGTTTATCGGAATATATAAGAAGAAGAAAAATGACCCAAGCGGCTTTTGATTTAAAGAACAATGATTTACGCATACTTGATATAGCTGTAAAATACGGTTACAATTCGGCAGATTCTTTTTCGCGGGCATTTTATTCAATGCATAATGTGCTTCCTTCTGAAGCTAGGCGTGAAGGTGTACAAATTAAAGCCTATCCTCGTATGATCTTTCATTTATCAATAAAAGGAGGAAGCGAAATGAATTATCGAATAGTTGAGAAAGAAGCATTTAATATTGTTGGATTTATGAAGAGGGTTCGTATTCAGTTCAATGGAGTAAATCCGGAAATTTCAAAGTTGACGGAAAAGTTGACGCCAGAAATTGTCAAGCAGTTAAAAGTAATGACAAATGTAGAACCTGCTGGGATTATCAGTGCATCTGTAAATTTTTCTCATAATAGAATGGATGAGCAAGGAGAACTGGATCATTATGTAGGTGTGGCTACATCAAAAAGCGTAGACGACGGATTTGATGTTCTAAATGTAGATGCTGGAACCTGGGTGGTATTTGAATCTGTTGGACCCTTTCCTGAAACACTTCAGGATATATGGGGGAGAATATATTCGGAATGGTTTCCATCTTCCGGATATGAATCTGTTATAGGACCAGAAATTTTATGGAATGAGAGTCCAAATACAGAAAATCCTAATTACAGAAGCGAAATTTGGATTCCGGTTCGTAAGAAATAAGATAAGCATTATAAACTCATAGTACCAAATAGAAGAACGCTGCATCAGGAAACAGATGTTTTTTAAAGTAAATAACCCCAATCCACTTTTTAGGATTGGGGGTTATTTATGCAATAAAGCAAGCGAGGTTTCCAAGCAGTCTACCTTTCTTCGATTTGTTTGTAGATGGTATTTTTCTCGTGGTGCGGTATCAATATTGTGAGCAAGTAGGCAATAATAACAATTCCAGGGATATCCATGATTAGCCTTGTCAATGCAAATTTTGTACCCAATGAAGTCATTTCAAACAGGAACATGGGAATTTTTGTTGTAGACCATGCACCGATAAATATAAGTACATTCGTAAATGAAACGCCCTTTTTCATAAATACTGCAGCGATTGGAAACGCACCATAAAGTGGGCCTGCAGCTGCAGAGCCAATAAACATAGAAAGAAAGATACCCTTGAGTCCTGAGTTTTCCCCCATGTATTTGACCATTGTGTCTTTAGAAACCCAAACATCCAACAGGCCTAGGAGAATAAAAATAGGTGGTATGACTGTTAGCATCTCTTTTAATGAATAAGCTGTAATTTCCACGGCCCGCAGACCAATATCTGGTTTAAAGTAGATTAAAGCCATTAGTATAAAAACCGTAAAAAATACACCAAAGTATTTGTTCTTATCTTTAATCATAGAATACGCACCCCTAACTGAATCCCCCATGCAACAATAAGTGAGAATAGAAAAGCAAGTCCATTTCTCAAATAGGTTGTTCTTTTTCCAAAGTATTTCACTTCTACTGGTATTGTCACAATACCGACCATCATGAGTGTTGAAATAAAAGCCCCAATTTGCATATAGCCTGCACCGCCTTCGAGAAGCATTGAAGCCGTTGGAAAAGCAACAAAGCCGGGAATGAGTGTAATAGATCCTATAATGGCAGCGGTTATGACACCTAACCAGCCTGAATTTGATCCAATTAATTTTGAAATAACTTCTGGATTGACAACAGCAAGTAATATCCCCACAAGTAAAATAACAACAAGGAATTCTGGAAGAATGTTTTCCAAAGCTTTCCAAGCTTTTTTTAAAGCTGATTTTGTTTTCTGCTTATCTTTAGTATACGAAAACAAAAGTAAGCCCATTGATACCGCGTATAATCCTAAGTTCAAGTGTACACCTCCATATTAATAAATAGCATTTACCATTAACTCACTATAGCATGAATATCAGTTTGATATCGTAACATAAGTTACGATATGTATCCTAGGAATCTTATACTAAAATTAAGCGTATAAGCGAGAGTATTTAGATGGTGCATGACCAATACGTTGGGGGCGAAATGGAATTTTGCTTGCGCCTAACAAATAACCCAAAATAGATTTCTTTAGAGTGAAATTTATGTACCAATTGGTTTTGATATACTTTAAACTAAGAGGGTGGATGTTGTTTTGGGTATCAAAGGGGTTGATTAGAATTAATCATTTTTTTAGAAGGATTTATGCAATCGTATTGTTGCTTGCACTGGTAGTTGGGGGCGAACTACTTCTGCAACACAAGTTCTATGCGTACTCTGTTCAAACAGAGATTAGAAATGGAATCGAAACGCAACTGGATTATATGTCATACCAAATTGAGGACTACTTCGAAGAGAGTGTAGATCGTCTGGAAACTCTTGAAAACATTATTTTAGAAACACGTGATCGCGATTTGAGATTGAGATTGTTTGAAAGAGAGTTAGACAGTGCACCAACGTTCTTGTCGCTTTATTATGGCACTTCTGAGAATGAAATGATTAATGGGAGTGGCTGGATCGCGCCAGAAGACTTTGATTTGCGTGAGAGACCATGGTATAAGGGTGCAGAAGAGACTGGGAAGCTCATAATGACCCAACCTTACCTTAACGCATCAAAAGATTATTGGATAATTACACTGGCAAAGCCACTTTATAATAAGCAGGGTGCATTGATGGGCGTTGTAGGTTGCGACAGGTCTCTTGACAGCATTGTCAAACAGCTTCGAAGCAATGAAATTTCTGAAAATAGCTTTGTATTTCTCTTGAATGCACAAAGGGAACTGATGATGCGTTCACACATTACTGGAATGGCAATGGAAGATGAAGCAAGAAAGGCTTTTGATACACGTTTCGGGGATGTATTTGAGAATACCTCGGAAGGGGTCCATATCTTAGATATGGAGGAGGGACGAATATTTCTCGCTTGGAACGAAATCGGTAATACGGGATGGATTGTTGGCCATTATGTGCCTTTTAGCGATTTTATAGATGTAAAAACACAATTTAGAACCATAGCAGGTGTTACAGCGCTTCTTGCCTTACTTTTTGTGGGCTTGCTTGTATTTACACAAAACCGCTATGTAATTAAGCCTTTACTTGATCTTAGTCATGATATTCAGGCGATTTCAGTTGAAAATGATATTAGCTACAGACTCCCCAATACTAAGACGCACATGTTTTCCATGCTCAGGAGTTCAATAAATGAACTCCTGGATAGAACGCAAATTTATTTCGAAAGCATGCAGAAGAATAAATCAGAGCTCGAAATCAGTGAGCAGACGACGAGGGCAATTCTTGATGTCATACCTGATTTGATTTTCCTATATGATCAGAAGGGAACATTCATTGATTGCATGGGCAGCAGTGAAGACAAACTACTGATTAATAGAGAGGTGTTCATTGGAAAGACCATAGATGAAATCATGCCGCCAGATATTGCAAAACAAGGTAATACTGCAATACAAGAAGCCCTAAAATCGGGCGAAATTCAAATGTTTGAATACAATCTACAAGTTCCTTCTGGATTTGAATCCTTTGAAACGCGACTTGTCAAATTGACTGAAACCAGTGTTCTAGCTATAGTACGTGATATAACGGAAAGTAAAGCGCATTTGAGACAAATTGAAGAACTGAGCTTTTACGACCAACTTACCGGTCTATACAATAGAAGATACTACGAGGAGGAACTTCTTCGACTAGATACTGAGCGTAACCTGCCTATCTCTCTTATTATGATTGATGTGAATGGGCTTAAACTCACGAATGATGCTTTTGGACATTTTGCAGGGGATGCCTTGCTAAAAAAAGTAGCACAGATACTTCTGTCTGTTTGCAGAGTGGATGATATAGTGGCACGTATTGGGGGCGATGAGTTTGTTATATTGCTGCCTAAAGCCTCAATAGCAGATGCCGAGATTCTTGTTAATCGGATTTTGGAGGAAACAAAAAAACATGTTATAAATAATGTTCCGCTCTCAGTCTCTATGGGATGGGATACGAAAGAAAGTGTAGCAGAATCGATGTTTGATATTTTCATACGTGCTGAAGACCATATGTACAGAAACAAGCTCATTGAAAGTCAGAGTATTCGCAACGAGACCATAAAAGTTGTACTGGAAACACTTAATACAAAGAACAAAAGGGAGAAGCAGCATTCTGAAAATGTCAGTAGAATCGGACAAATGATAGGGGAAGCAATGCACTTATCAGATGAAATAGTTAATGAAATAGGTATAGCAGGGCTTATGCATGATATTGGTAAAATCGGAATCAGTGAATCCGTATTGAATAAAAGAGATGCTCTGTCAGAATCAGAAAAAGAGGAGATTATGAGACATCCTGAAATTGGGTATCAGATTTTGAAATCAGTGGATGTCTATTCAAGTCTGGCAGAATATGCCTTGAGCCATCATGAAAGATGGAATGGGTCAGGCTATCCAAAGGGAACTAGAGGAAAAGAGATTCCACTTATAGCAAGAATTATTGCTGTAGCAGATGTATACGAATCTATGACGGCGGATTATCCTTACAAAAATGCGGCATCAAAGGACCAGGCATTTGATGAAATTCACAGGAATGCAGGTACCCTTTTTGACCCAGAAATCGTTGCTGCTTTTATGACATTGAGTGGTCGGATAGATTAGGTGAATATCCAACGGATTGACGGATATAGGGGTGAAATATGGGTGAAAACAGACTGATGGACAGAATAAGGCATGAACATAGGAAACGAATGCGTGATAGGTATTTCCGGTCGTATTCCTCAGTACTTTTATATGCAGTTTTAGGTTCTTTCATATATTCAGTGGGCATATTTGTATCAGGATTCCAAGCATTAGGCCTTTGGATATTCTTTTGCTGTCTTCTATTTTTAGGATCAGGGTACATTTTTTATAGCGGAAGGCTTAAAACATCCCTCTTACTAACCTTTATCGGGATTTCTTTTACGGTTAATGTAAGTTTGGCTTATGCCGGCCTTGGATGTGAAGCTCAATTGTACTTTTTAAGTGGGACAGTATTGTTCTTCTTGTCAGAAATCAGCAATCGAAAAATAACATATAGTCTTGCTGTATTATGCATTGTTGAATATATTGCAACTCAGATGATATATTCAGGGATGGCGCCCATCTATGATATGTCAAATTTTACACTGTCTCTATTTAAACAGATTAACACCTTTTTTTCTTTTGGCGTTGTAATTTATACTTCAATTATGTATAGACAGGCAGTTCATCACTATGAGGATTCCCTTAAGACCTTAAATCGTAAGAATCGGTACTTTGCATATGTTGATACAATGACGGGTCTAGAAAATCGAAGAGCCATGGAGAACAAGTTGAAAAAGTTAATAGAAGAAGCTGAACAGACCAATGTCCCATTTGTTGTCGGCATCGTAGATATTGACAATTTTAAATCAATTAATGATAATTATGGACATCCATTCGGGGACACTGTACTCATCAAGACGGGGCAAGTTATGAAAAATTCGCTTCGAAGTAACGACTTTATTGGTAGGTGGGGGGGCGAAGAATTTCTAATTATGCTTCCAAGTACGTCGATCGAGAGAGGTCTTGAAATTTTCGAACGCATTCGAACAGCTGTCGTCTCAATTGAGTTAGAGGGAATGAACGTGGACTTATCTGTAACGATTGGATGTGCAGAATTTGAAAAAAATGATACACTGATAGATTTGATAAGGCGCGCGGATGAACGTTTGTACTATGGAAAGACCCATGGAAAAAATAGGGTTGTGGGTTACGAAAATAATAATGATTGAAGATCGTGTCTACATTGATTTGGAGTATTTTGACAGTATGAGAGGAAAGCGGAATACATAGATAATACTACTTGACGAAGTAAAAGAAATGTGATACGTTTAAAACAAGAAATGAATGACCGTTCATTCATTTGCAGTGAGAAATGAAAGTGAGATGTTTCTATGGAAGATAAAAAAGTATTAATATGTAATGCCGCAAGTGCAGTGTTTGCACGTGAAGGGTTTCATAAGGCCAGTGTAAAGAGCATTGCTCAAGAGGCAAATATAGCAGTTGGTACAATCTATCTTTACTTCAAAACAAAAGAAGATATCTTAGATTATATTTTCAAAATCGAGCATGAAAAAAGAATAGCTTATCTACGCAGTCTGCAAGGGCAAGGTATGACTTTACGTGAGATCCTGACTAAGTTTCTGGAGTTTCATTTTATTGAGCTGGCTGAGCATGAAAATATCAACCGTGTGCTTATTCAAGAAAGTACATCACCGCTGCGAACGACTTCTGATAGCATGAAGAGTTTCAGTATAGAACTTCCAAATGAAATAAGAAAGATGCTTGAAACCGCACAAACTATTGGAGAAATTGAGGAAATGGATTGCGAAGTCGGGGCGCAATTAATATTTCAAATCATCAGAAACAGTGTCTTTATAGCAAAGTCCCAGCAATTATCAAGGACGGAGAAGCAAATACAAGATGCAGTTCTTGGGTTTATATTCAAGGGAATTGGAAGTTAGCACAGGCGAGTGCTTTCTTTCGCACTAAAATGAATGAGCGTTCATTCATAAAAAGGAGGAAATTGTAAATGACAATTAATAAAAAAGCTATTGTGGCTTCGATTCTAATATTGATCATTGTATTTGGTGTTCTTACTGTAAGAAATTTTCGAGAAAAATCATTAACTTCTGTTGAGCGTGTTGGGATTCCGATTGATACATCTATGCTGCGTAGTACCACCTTAAAAGATGGGTTTGCATATACAGGATATATTGATGCTGATAATTCTGCGGCAGTTTCCGCAAAGGTGACAGCAGAGGTTGTAGAATGTTTTTTCAAGGAGGGAGATTATGTAGAAGCTGGCACGATAATTATGAAGTTAGATGATAGCCAGCTCCGAGCAAGCCGTGAATCTCTAGAGATGAAGCTGAATACAATCAAGATAAACTATGATTATTTAGAAACGGAAGTGCGTACTTTTAGTTCTACAAATGCACTTGTTAAGCGAATCAAAACACTAGAGTCAGACTATGCTTATCTTGTTACTGAGAGTGGAAAAATGGAGACCCTTTTCCAATCTGGTGCAGTTTCTAAAAGCGCTTATGACGAAATCATGCACAAAAAAGACTTGTTAGAGAGTCAGATTCAAGAAGCACAAGCTGCATCGGACAGTGCACAGGCACAGCTTAAAACACAGATGCTGACAGCGGATGCACAGGTTTCGGAACTGGAAGCGAACATTGATGAACTGGACTTAAGTATTGAGAACACAGTGATTGAATCGCCAATATCCGGATTTATTAGAACACTGAACTTTGATGTTGGAGATACGGTTATTGCAGGTATGGGCCTTGCGGTTATTGATGACCGTACTAAGCTTAAAGCCATAGTAGATTTATCTGAAGAAGACCTTGGCAGGGTTCAACTTGAAGATGTGGTGGAGCTAAGCATAACAGGGCAGGAAGACACTATTATTAGTAGCATATCTCACATACGTCCAGGATTAAATACAAAAACGAGAATGGGACAGGTGGAAGTTGAAATTGATGGTAATGAGAGAAAGTCCCTATTTATTGGGAATAGTGTGGATGCGTTTTTTGTGATGAATCAAATAGATGATGCAAAAATTATTCCAGCACATGCTGTTCTTTTTCAAAATGAAGATCAATATGTTTATGTCATAGAAGAGGGTAAAGCCTTAAAACGTCAAGTAAAGATTGGGACTGAAATTGATGGAATGATTCAAATATTGTCGGGTCTTGGCATGGAAGAAGAGATCGCTGTGAGCAATGTGCGCAAGCTTTATGATGGTGCAACGATTTATGATGTTGAGAGGGAGTGAGATACATGAATATTGGACAAATTTCCGTAAAAGGCAAATATTTTGTGCTCTCTCTGTCAATTGCAATTGCGATATTTGGGCTGTTCGCAGCATTTACTTTGAAAACACAGCTTTCACCTGATACAAGTGCACCAGCGGTTACTGTCCTGACTCAGTATCCAGGCGCTTCTGCACAAGATGTAACTACAGATGTTGTTGAGCCTATGGAAGATGTTTTTGGAACCTTGGATGGTATTTCTGAAATCAAAGCTACGGCACAGGATAACATTGCGACAATCAGACTTGAGTTTACTTATGGATCAAGCGTGGATCAAGCTTCAATTGATGTTCAGAATGCACTTAGTAGGATAAGGGAGCAGTTGCCGGACACTATTAAGGAACCACAAGTTTTAAAGTTCAGTACATCTGATAAACCCGTTGTGACTGTAAGTCTGAAGAGTAATACGACAGATCTCCGCGAAGTACGTCAAATTGCAGAAGATAGAATTGGATTTGAAATGCAGTTGGTAGATGGCGTAGCTTCAGTCAATTATTTTGGTGGAAATCGCTCTGAAATACAAGTCGTGCTTGATAGAAATAGGATGGAGGCCTATGGTCTTTCATACGATCAAGTAAATCAAACGCTTGTTCAAAATAACGTAAAAGCACCTGGTGGAAAAGTCGTAAATCGCGATAAGGAGATAATTGTTCGTGTAGATGCAGCCTTGGAAGATCTTTCAGACTTAGAAACCTTAAGATTCAATTTATCAGATGGGACCATGGTCTATTTGAAGGATGTAGCTCAGGTAAGCCTATCAAGTGAAGAACTCGAGAGTACGTATCAGTACAACGGAGAAGATGCAATTGCTATAATGGTTACGAAAAAAAGTGATGCAAATACAGTTGATGTGGTTGAGCGTATTAAAAGTAAGCTGGATATTTTGCGTGATACCTATCCCTACATTCAATTTGAGCTCGCGCAAGATGACTCCATATTTACAAATCAAATGATAGAAAACATGCGGTCGAGTGTGGCCCTTGCCATATTGTTTACAATGGTGATTATCCTTTTATTCATTACCAATATCAGTCAGTCAATGGTCATAAGTATTTCCATGCCACTTGTATTTTTGACAACGCTGGCCCTAATGAAAATGGCGGATATGAAGCTTGATATGGTGACGCTGTCAGCACTTATTCTGAGTATAGGATTTGTTGTAGATGGCGCAATTGTGGTCGTTGAGAACATCATGCACCATTTTCAGGAAGGCGGTAAGTCCATTTCTGATGCTGCGGTGGATGGTACAAATGAAATTGCCCTCCCTAGTATCGCAGGAGCGACAACAACATTGATTGTTTTATTTCCTCTCCTGTTCATTGAGGGGTTTGTTGGAGAAATGTTCAGACCACTCTCTATGACACTCATATTTGCGATTACTGCTTCGATTGCCATAGCACTCATTATAATTCCACTTTTTACAGTGATTTTGAGTCGCTTTAAGTTTTCAAAAGCAGAAAAAATGGTCAGCCGTGTTTCAAAGCCTTTTAACCAGTGGATGGATAGAGTGCTTAATATATATATTGGGCTGCTCAGAAAGTCACTGCGACATAAGTGGAAGCTGGTAGGGATTGTTGGCATTTTGCTAATTTCGAGTCTTGCTTTTATTCTTATCAATGGCATAGAGATGCTTCCTAAGTTTGATGGAGGAACTACGTTTGTTTCAATCGAAATGGAGCAAGGAAGTCAGTTGGAAAAGACTAAAGGCGTCATTGAAGAAATTCAGGCATATTTGGATGAACAGGAAAATGTTCTGAACTATGATGCTCAAATCGGATACGAAAAAGAGAGCACCATGCTCAGTGATTTTGGTGTTATGGGTGAAAACCAGGCGCTGATTACTGTAAACCTCTCTCCTCGAAACTCGAGGAAAGAGTCAATTTGGACATTTCAAGAAAAATTAAGGAAGAGAATTTCCTTAATTCCAGATGTAGAACGCTATGTGGTAAAAGAAAAGGGTGGAACTGCGACAAGTAGCTCTACTGCACCGATAGATGTGATTATAAAAGGTGATAACCAGGAGATTCTCCACAAAATAGCTGTGTCATTAGAAGAAGCTATCCGTAAAGTTGAGGGAACAACGAATGTATACATGAGTTTCAATATGGACAATCAGGAGTTGACGGTAGTTCCAAATCTGGAGAAACTTCAAAATCTTGGACTGACAAGTGCAGCTTTGGCACAGCAGATATACAGGTCAGTTGAAGGCGTTTCCGATACAGAGATGGATATACAGGACACAGATGCGTTAGATATTCTCCTTATTTATGATGAAAAGTACAGATCGACGGATTCTGATTTAATGGATCTGAGCATTACAGCGCCCTCGGGAGTAAGGGTACCCTTAAGAAGCTTGGCCAGTGTTGAAATGAATAAGAGGTCAAATATGGTCACGAAAGAAAACCTGGAATATACCATTGATATCTTGGGTTACACAGACGATAGAGCATATAGCCATGTAACGGGTGATATTAATGAAATTCTACGCACATGGCCATTACCAAGAGGTTATTCTGCGGCACTTACTGGTGAAAGTGCAGATATGGGTGAATCCATGCAGGATATGCTGTTCTTGCTGGGGCTCGCAGTGATTTTTGTTTATCTCGTCCTTGTGCCTCAGTTCAATTCCTTCATTCACCCTATAACAATTATGGCATCAATACCATTGGTAATAATAGGTATTGCACCAGCCCTGGCTATCAGTGGAAAATATGTATCGATGCCAGTCCTGCTAGGATTCATACTATTGGCTGGGACAGTTGTAAATAATGCGATTTTGGTTATTGATTACGCACTTAAGAAACAGGAAGAAGGCCTTGGTGCTGAAGCGGCAGTGATTGAAGCAGTTAAGAGCCGCTATCGTCCTATTATGATGACTGCATTCTCAGATGTGGTAGGTATGATGCCTTTGGCATTGCAGCTCGCACTTGGTTCCGAACGATTTTCACCATTAGCAATTACAGTCATTGGCGGCATTTTGTCAGCTACATTTCTAACGATGATTGTCATTCCGGTACTATTTGTCACATTTCAGCATGAGTAATGGCACAAATATATGATTGGACCATTTTTTTAATTGAAAGAGGTGATATGAATGTAAATATTGATTCTTTCACAAGGCAAGTTTAATATTTTGTATTTAAATGAGGAGAAAGATAATGATAGAAAAAATATTCAAGTACAGTACAGCAGATGTAAATGCTGTAGAAAAGCTAATCATGGATGAGAATGTGAATTACATTCATATGGTATTTAACAAGGGTGAAGGTTTACCTGAACACTATTCGAATTCAAATGTTTATATGAATGTAGTACGTGGAACGTTGACGATTAGACTAGAAGACCAGGAGGCACATAAATATGACAAAGGTACCCTCCTTGAAATTCCATACGGCATTAAAATGAATGTTGGAAATAGCAACGATGATGCACTTGAGATGTTTGTTGTAAAGGCACCCGCGCCACAAAATTATGTGAAATAGAAATCACTTGTGAAAACACCTAAATATGAAATTTAGGTGTTTTTATGATAT
Organism: uncultured Acidaminobacter sp.; assembly: GCA_963678925.1. Lineage (GTDB taxonomy): Bacteria > Bacillota > Clostridia > Peptostreptococcales > Acidaminobacteraceae. Next base: position 4,058,292 of record OY787533.1, read on the forward strand.
CGATAAAACCGCATAAACAGTGCAATCGATATGAAATATATGATTTTGCTAGGATGTAACATACGTTACGGATTTAGAGAATCAATTTGCATACAATAAGAGCATGTTAATGAACGTATGATTCGTTAAGAGAAAAACTTTGATATATAGAGGTTTTTATTACAATGTTGACTCACAGCATGTCTAGGAGGAAGAGAAAATGGCAAATATTGATCAAATGATTAAGGCGCATGAGAATATTAGAAGCACCATTTTAGAGATTACAAGGAACTTAGAAAATATTGAAGAAAACGCAGCGATAATTGCTAGGTCTATTAGTCAACTGGCTGGTGCTATAAAAATTCATCTTGGCAATGAGGACCGATTTTTGTATCCAGCGATGAAGAATAGCATTGACCCGATGCTTCAGAAAAAGGCAAATGATTTCCAGAATGAAATGGGTAATCTGAGCACAGACTTCATGGTATTCAAGGATAATTATAATACCAAATCAAGAATCTTGAATAATAGAATGAATGCGAAAAAGGATATCGAGAATATGTGCGACAGGATTATCAAGCGTATGGATAGGGAGGATAATGAACTATATCCTCTAGGAAAACGTGTTATGTAATTTGATTTAAGTTACACCAAATAGAAAAAATAAATTTGATTGACTTTAAAGTCCACTCTGTGAGCGCTTAGCTTCTCCATGGGGTGGACTTTAATATTCACTTTGTCAGCTTATGGAGGAACTCGCAGTTTGAGATTATCATCAACCTGAATAATTAGCCGGACATACAATATGACAATCGGGTCATAATGGTATCATCGGTTACTGAATAGAACTGTTTGTTAATATACAATCAAAATCATTAAAACCGATTGATTTGCTAAGGATTGAATCTTATCGGTTTAATTTGGGTCTATTCCAATAACGGTATAGTCCCAAAATACAATATTTGATTGATAAAATACTAACAAAAGGAGACTAATGATGGCATTCAGTTTAAAACATCAACTTTTTAACACCTATCTGGATGAACTATCCCAAAAGTATCGCATTTTTGGCCCAGTGCTTATGGCTGGAAAGGGGAAACATTCAGATACCGACGTTATTGGATATGGTGAAATCAACAGCTTGGATGACTTAGTAGTTGATAGGAAAAGCTTTTATTCGCCCAAAGAGATATTTTATCCAATAAGAGAATCTCTATTTTATTTTTCCAAAGATCAAATAACGGTACCTGATATTGATATTAAGCCCATACTCTTGTTTTTAAGACCTTGTGACATAAACGGAATCAAACGCCTTGATGAAATCTTTTTACAAAATGGTGACTTTTCTGATTTTTATTATCAAAGAAGACGTGAGCTTTTAAAATTTGCCATGATTGAATGTACAGATGGTTTCGATAGTTGCTACTGTGTATCAATGAATGCAAATAGAACCGAAGACTATGCCTTAGCAGCTAGTTTTGGTGACCAGGAAATTAAGATGAAAGTCAATGATGAAAGTCTGCTTACTGATTGTTTGAATAACGCAAAAATACTAGATTTTGAGCCATCGTTTGTACAAGAAAATCAAGTAAAGGTGACGATTCCACCAGTTGAAAAAGTGACAGCAGAGATTTTTGATAATGATGTGTGGAAAGAATATACGCGTCGCTGTGTTGCTTGTGGCAGGTGTAATACATCATGTATAACATGCAGTTGCTTCACAATGCAGGATGTACACACACAAACAAATCAGCAGGTTGGTGAAAGACGTCGGATTTGGGCTGGATGTCACATTGATGGCTTTACTGATATGGCGGGCGGGCATGGATTCCGTGGTAAGAATGGAGAGCGCATGCGATTTAAGACCATGCACAAAATAAATGATTTCCATAAGCGTTTTGGATACCATATGTGTGTTGGATGTGGACGCTGTGATGATGTTTGCCCTGAATACATATCTTTCTCAAAATGTATCAATAAATTAAATGAGATAGTTGAAGGGGGTGCAACTAATGATAAATAGTTATCTACCCGAGGTATATAAGGTTCTGTCTATTAAGGCCGAAACAGAGATTGATTCCACTTTCATAATTGAGAAGAAAGAGGAACTTATCGGTGGACAGTTCATGGAAATATCCATTCCTGGTGTAGGCGAAGCGCCAATATCTATAAGCGATTTTGACCAGAGCACACTTTCAATGACCATAAGAAGAGTAGGACGTTTGACAGACTCAGTTTTTGAACTGCAACCTGGAGACTCGATTTTCATGAGAGGTCCATATGGCAATGGATTTGATTTAGATTCTTATAAGAATTCTAAACTGATAGTCATTGCGGGAGGTACAGGCTTAGCTCCCGTTAAAAATGTTATTCGCTACTTTCATGAGCATGCTGAGGAGCTTCTTTCATTCCAAGTCATTGTGGGTTTTAAATCGCCTGAAGATATGCTGTTTGAAAGTGATCTTGTAGCTTGGGCAAAAGATTTCAATTTGACAGTTACAGTTGATTATGCTTCTGAAGAATGGACAGGAAAGACTGGTTTGGTTACGACACATATTAGAGATTTGGACCTTTCGGATTTGCCAAAAACGAAAGCTATCGTTGTCGGACCACCACTTATGATGAAGTTTACAACCTTGGAGTTGATCAAACAAGGGATACCGGAAGAAAACATCACAGTTTCATTTGAAAGGAAGATGAGTTGTGGGATTGGTAAATGTGGTCACTGTAAGATTGACGAAACTTATGTTTGCCTGGAAGGTCCAGTATTTAGTTATGTAAAAGCGAAAAAAATGTTTGATTAGGAGGTGGAGATGTGAGTGTAGATCGTAAAAAAGTCACGAAAAATGCATATAGAATTACAAAAAACAGAGATAAAACCTGTCTCCGAATACGTGTACCAGGCGGGCATCTGAAAGCGGAATATTTATCTTTGGTTCAGAGTATTGCAGATGATTATGGAAATGGAACCGTGCATCTTACAGCCAGACAAGGCTTTGAAATACCAGGTATGCCATTCGATGATATTTCAGAGATCAATCAAATAATTCAACCCATGATTCAATCGCTAGGCTTGGAAATGGACATAACAGAGGATGGATATCCTGCAGCTGGTACACGGAACATGTCAGCTTGTATAGGCAATAGAGTCTGTCCATTTGCCAATGCGGATACAACCGCTCTAGCTCAAAGACTGGAGAGAGAATACTATCCAAATGATCTTCACTTTAAAATAGCAGTAACTGGTTGTCCAAACGACTGCATTAAAGCTCATATGCAGGACTTTGGGATTATCTGTACAACCATTCCGCAGTATGATGCAAGTCGCTGCATAACATGTGAAGCATGTGTCAAAAACTGCAAAAGGAAAGTAACTGGTGCCTTAACGAGTGTAGAGTTCAATATAGAACGCGATACAGAAAAGTGTATTGGTTGTGGCGAGTGTATCCTTAAATGTCCTACAGGTGCATGGACACGAAGTGAAAAAAAATACTTCAAAATGGTCATTATGGGGCGCACTGGGAAAAGAAATCCTCGCATTGCTATGCCTTTTATAAAGTGGGCCACTGAGGATGTCATCGTGGAAATAATTAAGAACACTTATGGATTTGTAGAACAGCATATTGACCGCTCCCTTGCTAAAGAGCATATAGGATATATTGTAGATCGAGTCGGATATCATGCGTTCAAAGAACATGTAATGAGTAATGTGATTTTGAATCCTGAGGCTCAAGTGGCAGAACATATTCAGTGGTCTGGATATTGGTATAAACAAGACAACCAGTTCAAATAGGGAGGATTTGGCATGAATGCTATTTTCACAATGGAAGATTTGCTGAACGTTTTAATAGAGCTTGAAAAAATGGGCAATAGGAATTACGTTGAAATGGCACGTAAGACAGCTGACTCCAAACTCCGTGATTTCTTCGAAAGATTGGCTGAGCAAGAACTTGAGCACAAATCCACTTACGAAGTCTATAAAGCCTTATTTGTTAATTTTGAGCATAATCAATTAACAGAAGAGTATATTAGTTATATGAATGTGTTGCTAAGCAATACAGTTGGAATGCTTAAGTCTGCAACCGATTTAAATGATATTACTGCATGTTATAACATGGCGATAAGCCTTGAAAAGGATACAATTTTACTACTAACTGAATTGAAAAAGTTAGTTCCAGAATATCGGTATGCTGATATTGAAAAACTAGTTAACGAAGAACGCCAACACCTTAAACTTCTCCATGAGAATCCGCTTGACTAGGTGTGCGCAAAAAGGAGAAGCAGATTATGTATCAAGAGATTCTTGACAATGTTGGAAATATTGCAATTAGTAAGGCGACTTTGCTGAAGAAAAGTATAATTAAATACCTGTTGCTATCGATGATGGCAGGTATATTTGTAGGTCTAGGAGTCATTCTTATTGCAACAATAGGTGGTACCATTGGACCAAACCCATTTAGGAAGACAATCATGGGCGCCTCATTTGGAATTGCATTAAGTCTTGTTGTTATGGTAGGTTCTGAACTTTTTACAGGTAATAATTTCATTATGATGATTGGATCACTGCAGAAAAAAGTTTCTTGGGGGAACAGTATTAAAATATGGATAGTATCCTACATAGGCAACTTGGTTGGGAGCATAATGCTTGCGTGGTTATACGTTTCAACAGGTTTGGTTAACGGTCCGTTGGCAGAATTCTTCATAGCGCTTAACTCTGGTAAAATGAGTGCATCAGCAAGTAATCTTTTCTTCAAAGGGATACTTTGCAACTTGCTTGTATGTCTGGCAGTATTTTGCTTTATAAAAATGAAAACTGAGTCAGGTAAACTAATCATGATATTCTGGTGTCTATTTGCTTTTATAACATCAGGGTTTGAACATAACATAGCAAATATGACTATTTTCAGCGTAGGATTATTGGCGCCACATCCCGAGACACTGACACTTTCTGCCGCAGCCCATAATCTGCTCTATGTAACTTTAGGAAACTTTGTTGGTGGAGCATTCCTACTAGGGGCAACCTATTGGTATATAGGCAGCGATAAATAAGTGTTTTATTGATTTGTCAACTTACAAAATATTTGGTGGTATTCAGAAACTAGGCGGTTGTCATTTAGGCAATCGCTTGTTTCTTTGCTTCAGAAGTATTGCTTAAAGATAAACAATATCTCCCAGCAAAGTGTGTTATGTAGGTTAAAACCATAATTGATTACCGAGTAATCTATTTAATTTGAGCATATTATATCAAATGTATGTGTGTAGTGATTTATTAAGTCGTGTGTTTATGCTATGTGAGCTGCCGGGTATAATACTCGTATAGATCATCAGGGGAGGTGCAGTAATGTTTGATAGAAAAATAGTTGTTCATAATATTGTAAAATATGTTACACACAATGGTATTTCACATCTATGGTTAAGTATGGAGTCAAAAATAAATACCAAGCGACTTGTACACATTTTTAGTTCATTAGATGCTACGAATGAAGAAGTACATCGTCTTTCAACTGTATTGGGTCAAAGTCTGGAAAGCTTAAGTCAAAATGATTATAGGCCACCGCTGATTGATGAAATTACAAAAGAGAAGTTTACAATATAGAGAGGTGTAATTAAATTGAATTTAGATAGCTGAATCTTGAAGTTACTTAGCTCAATTTCAAAATTTAAGCCAATAAATATATGGAATAGTACAGGAGTGTATTATTTGATTGTTTGATAGTGATGAATACTGTTGATTTTTATACCAGTTTTGACGCCAAAATGTTTTAGCTGATGCTGTTTTGTGCTATTCTAAGGAAACACTAAGTGCAGTTCTTGCGTTTTGATTAAAGTTGGCGCCATATTTCAGAACTTTATACATATTGAGTGTCTTAATAAAATTGATTAATCCAAAAGAAATATAGTTTGAATTACAACAATTTAATATAAGGTCTTGAATTTGTGTAATTATTGGACTGATATAAGCATGTGTGCAATATTTGACACTTAGCATTTCTGAGAGTACTAATTTAGTGGGAACTGCAGTGAAAAACACCTATAATCAGGTGTTTTGAACACAATGCTATTTACTATTTTTCAAAGCATCGATCTCAGCATCCATCTTTGCGTGATTATTAATTAGGGCTAAAAGAAATCCAACTTTTTTCGGTGATTTAATTACCTGGCTAATATAGGAAATATCCGTTTCTGACGCTTGTATAGGATGTTTGTCATTAATGAGATTATCGATACTCGTTTCAAGATAATTTGCAATTGTAGTTAGTTCAGTTGTTCTTATAACATTTCTACCTATAATAATTTTGTTGATAACATGATAAGAGGCATTCATGTGATTTGCCAAATCAGTTGGCGTTTTCCCATGCTCATTTAAATAAAAAAGTATATTATTCCCAATTTGCTTTGCGCTATCCATAATAAATCTCCTCGTTCAGTAGAATGGAATACATAGTAAATTACCTATTTCCCTATGAATTTGTTTGTAGTCATGATTATAATGTCGGCTCCAAGTACAGATTATTAGGGTTGTAATTCACTAATGTGTTATCATTTTTATGATATCTTCTTATAGCATTTATCATATCATAATGTTCCGTAGGTTGTATTGCTCCAATATATCATCTACAACTAAATTCAATGATTTATATGTGAATGCTTAGAGCTTGGCAAGTAGAACAAGTCGATGCAAGTATTCCTGAGAAAGGAAGGTATACAACTGAGCTTTTCGAGGTGGACACTATTTTACGCGCGTATATTCTAGAATGATGTTTGAAAATTATTGTTAGTTAAGTAAGTATAGTGAAAATGAAAATTCCTAAAATAATGGCTTTGTTAGTCTTCTAAGGAAGAAATTGATAGTGTGTGATACTATAAAAAATGTGTAGAATTGTATAACAGTTAAGTGAATTTTTATAAGGTGATGTAAGACTACTACAGCAGAACGCTGTTTGTAAAATTTTATTTTGAGTACATATAAGTTAGATAAATAAAAAGTTGTGTAATTTGGATAAGTTAGAAAAATACAGTGAAATGCAGATATTCCAGTGGGTGCGAGTGATTACACAAGTATGCAAGTTTCTATAAGAGAGGGGGAACTTGTAGCCAGGTGGATACTTTATAAGGCGCATTCCAAGCTGCCTATGAAGCGTCTATGGATTTCATCGGTTACGGACAAGGCCATACGTGATGGATTCAAAAACTTAAGGAATGCAGGCCTCTATGATAACCTGTTCCACGCTGCGGAAGCCCGTGCCCATGCCGACTGGATTGTAGGGATCAATGCATCGCGAGCGCTTACGACAAAGTACAATGCACAGCTTTCTTGCGGGCGCGTGCAGACACCAACGCTTGCCATGGTGGCCCAGCGAGACGAAGCCATTAAGGCATTTAAACCAAAGGCCTATTATGAAATCAGTGCAGTTACAGAAAAAGGCACGTTTAAGTGGGCAGATCATCATGGCAAGACACAGACCTTTTCTAAGGAGAAAGCGGACGGCATCAAGGCTGAGCTTGCAGGCGCTGCGCTTGAAGTCTCAGATGTAAAAAGTCGGGAAATACGAAAATTCGCTCCTGAGCTCTACGATCTGACAACACTGCAGATGGACGCCCACAAGGCTTATGGGTACTCGGCGAAAATGACACTATCCATTATGCAGCGCTTGTATGAACAGCACAAGGTGCTGACTTATCCGAGAACAGACAGCAGATATTTGACTGCGGATATGGTAGACACCCTGGAGGAAAGAATCAAGGCTTGCGGCGTCGGGCCATTCAGTTCAGCGGCATTTAAGATTTTGCGTGGTGGCATAAAGCCTTCAAGCAGATTCGTTGATGATAAAAAGGTGTCCGATCACCATGCGATTGTACCAACGGAAGAGTCGCCGTTTTTGGGAAGTCTTGATACAGAGGAGCGCAGGATATATGAAATGGTCGTACAGCGGTTTCTTGCAGTTTTCATGCCGCCATATGTGACCAACCAAACGACAGTTCAGGCTAAGGCAGGAAAGCATGTATTCTCTGTAAAGGGCAGTGTGGCTGTCAGCAAGGGGTGGCATAGCCTATACGGCAATGAAAAAACAAGCGAAGATACCCAACTGGGTTCAGGTGGTTTTAAGGTTGGAGACCGTATTGATGTAGGAAGCTATCAAGTTAAAGAAGGGCATACCGCACCGCCACCTCTATTCAATGAGGGGACACTGCTCAAAGCCATGGAAAGCCCTGCGCAATACCTGGATGTCAAAGATTCCGACTACAGCAGAATTCTGGGTGAAACTGGCGGTATTGGTACCGTTGCAACGCGTGCAGATATTATAGAAAAGCTGTTTTCAAGCTTTCTTATTGAACAGACCTCGTTGGGGATTCGTGCAACTTCAAAAGGGAAACAGCTTTTAAATCTGGTTCCAGAAGCACTCAAGTCACCTGATTTGACAGCCGAGTGGGAACTCAAGTTGAATGCAATTGCCAAAGGGCATGAAAAGAAAGAGGATTTCGTTAAAGAGATGCGCGTCTTCACAAAAAGTGCCGTGGCTGAAATTGAGAAGAGTGCAAAAACATACAAGCATGATAATCTGACCCGGGAAAAGTGTCCGGAATGCGGAAAATACTTATTGAAGGTGAAGGGCAAGCGCGGAGAACTCTATGTCTGCCAAGATCGAGACTGCGGCTATAGGAAGTCCATATCCCGTGTTACAAACGCCAGATGTCCCAACTGTCACAAAAAAATGAAAATGGTCGGACAAGGCGACGGAAAGAAATTTGTCTGCAAATGCGGCTACAGTGAGAAACTGTCTTCCTTCAACAAGCGAAAGAAGGAAGAAGGCAAGAAAGGCAATATGAAGGACGTCAGGAAGTATATGAAGTCAAATGACTCAGATGCACCCTTCAATACTGCAATGGCCGATAAACTGAAGGATCTGTTCAAATAGCAGCCGACCTTGGATGTATTAGCACTTTTAGATGTATGACGGTTACAAGATAGGAGTGGACATAATGAAACTGAGGACTAAACTGAACCTGATTGCTCTGGTGGTCACGGCGTGTATGCTGGTGATTGTAAGCTACAGTATGAGAAGTACCGTTATGAAAAGCTATCTTGAAGTGGAAAGGGATATTTTTGACCATAGCATGACAATCTTCCGTGAAAACATCAACGAAGAGCTTGTACACCTTGAAACCGCGCTATCTGACTGGGCTAAATGGGATGCTTCCTATGACTTCATTCATGGTGACAACGACACCTTTATTGAAGAAAATATAAGCATATCGGCATATCGGGATCTGGCCCTCAACTACATTGCTATTTACTCCCCGGACAACATTCTTTTATATGGCATGCACTACAATGAAGATGAAGACGCTCTTGAGCCCATTTCAGAGGCAATCAGTAGCAGCTTTATCGCATTCAGGCATGAAACAGGGGTACTGCGGGTAGGTGAGGAGCTCATACTTGCCAGTACCATGGGTATTACGGACAATGACGCTACAGTTGCTGAACAGGGACTTATGGTGTTTGCCTACACACTTGATGAGGATGTTCAAGCACGAATTGCAAGAGAAAACGATCTTGAGCTGACTGTGGAAGTGGTTGACAACTATGAGATTCCAAACATGAGAAACCCCTATGAGGTCTATCAGTCTGTTTCCATGAACGATGATATCAGTGTGGGCCATGTTTTGGTCAAGATTAGAAATACGGACGAAGCCATTGATATTGCAACTGTCATGGGAAATAAAATCCAGACCTTGGGCGGGAAATATATGAACAGGGTGGTTGTGGACCTGCTGATAACGCTGGCTGTTTTTGCGCTGATCATTCACATATCCATCGGAAAGATGGTGGTGAACCGGATTATAGAGCTCAATGGGCAGGTCAATGCCATTACGCAAATCAAGTCTTCCTCGGAGCGGGTGGATGTTCGTGGTGTGGATGAGCTTGGGGAATTGAGTCGAAACATCAATGTCATGCTGAGTGAAATTGAAGATATGCATAAGGAAGTTGAGTACCATGCCTACTACGACCCAATGACGGGACTCTACAACAGAAGGATGGGATTTGAAAAGCTGTCAGAATCCATTACAGCTGTAAAGGCCGGACATGAACCTTTGAGCATCGCTTACCTGGATTTGAACGATCTGAAGAGGACGAATGACAAGTTCGGTCATAAGCAGGGCGATGCCCTGATTAAGGATACGGTTGAACTCCTCAATGCTTCTATTGCGGTCCATAAGCACATTGTCCGCATGGGCGGTGATGAATTCATGATTGTCTTGCCTGGACTTGACGCCGCGCTTGCTGAGTCGGTTATGGATGATGTCATGAAACTGGCTGTAGAGGTTAACGCAAACAGTGGGAAAGTGTATGATATCAGTTTCAGCTACGGTGTTGCACAGTACCAGGATGGTATGGACATAGATCACTTCATTGAGCAGGCTGATGAAAAAATGTACCGTGCAAAAAAACTTTATCGAGAGAAGAAACGCATGGATTAATATTCATGACGTGAATAATTATTCATAAGAAGCTAAGAGTGTTGAACAAAACTAAGAATATTAAAGAAATTAAAAAATAAAAAACTAAAAAATAAAAAAACCGAAGGACTGCCCGAGTGGCACCTTCGGTTTTTATTTGTTTTGTCTAAAGGCTTAATTGACCTAAACGATTTTAGTCGTCCAGTCTTCGCAGTTCCAGACATCCGTGACGATATCGCGGTAGAATTCAGGCTCATGGCATACGAGCAGAATGCTTCCTTTGTACTGCTTGAGTGCACGCTTGAGTTCGTCTTTGGCATCGACGTCAAGGTGGTTGGTCGGCTCATCGAGAATAAGAACATTGGATTCCTTGTTGATAAGCTTGCACAGACGTACTTTTGCCTGTTCGCCACCGCTGAGCACGAGAACCTTGGATTCGATATGCTTCGTTGTAAGCCCGCACTTTGCAAGCGCTGCACGTACCTCGTACTGTGTATATGCCGGGAATTCCTTCCAGACCTCTTCAATACAGGTATTGTAGTTGGCTTCCTTGATTTCCTGTTCGAAATAGCCAAGTTCAAGGGTTTCACCGATTCTCACGCTGCCTTCAACCGGTTGGAGAAGACCCATAAGGCTCTTGAGAAGGGTTGTTTTGCCCAGTCCGTTGGCGCCGACAAGGGCAATTTTCTGACCCCGCTCCATGTAGAGGTCCAGTGGTTTCGTAAGGGGCTCATCGTATCCGATTACAAGATTTTCAGTTTCAAATATGAGCTTGCCGGAAGTGCGTGCTTCCTTGAAGTTGAACTCAGGCTTCGGCTTTTCGCGAGCCAGTTCAATACGATCCATCTTATCGAGTTTTTTCTGACGTGACTTCGCCATGTTTCGTGTTGCGACACGGGCCTTGTTACGTGCAACAAAGTCTTCAAGGTCAGCAATTTCCTGCTGCTGCTTTTTGTAAGCTGCTTCAACCTGCTTTTTCTTCATCTCATAGATACTCATGAAATTGTCGTAGTCGCCGACATATCTGTTGAGATCCTGATTCTCCATGTGGTAAATCAGGTTGATGACACTGTTTAGGAAAGGCAGGTCATGGGAAATCAGGATAAATGCGTTTTCATATTCCTGAAGATAACGTTTAAGCCATTCAATATGCTGTTCATCCAGATAGTTGGTAGGCTCATCGAGCAGAAGGATGTCAGGTTTTTCAAGAAGCAGTTTTGCGAGAAGAACTTTGGTTCTCTGACCACCACTCAAATCTTGAACTTCCTTGTCCAGACCAATATCAGACAGGCCCAGACCACGTGCGATTTCTTCTACCTTTGAATCGATAATGTAGAAGTCATTATTTGTAAGCAGGTCCTGAATTGTACCAACATCTTCCATAAGTTGATTGAGCGCATCTTCAGAGACTTCGCCCATTTTCATGTACATGTCATTCATTTCAGTTTCCATATCAAACAAATACTGAAATGCTGTCTTTAGCGTGTCACGAATTGTCGTACCTGCTTCAAGTGCGGTATGCTGGTCAAGATAGCCGACACGGACACGTTTTGACCACTCAACAACACCGTCATCAGGCTCAAGAGAACCAGTAATGATGTTCATAAATGTGGACTTACCTTCACCGTTAGCGCCAATCAGACCGATATGCTCGCCCTTTAGAAGGCGGAAAGAAACATTGTTGAAAATGGCGCGGTCTCCAAAACCATGGCTCAAATTCTTTACGTTAAGAATACTCATGTAAAACTCCTTTAAATTAAATTTCCAGTCCAAAGCTGTTTATGGGAATCCTAAAGGGCAGGTGTATTGAAGCCCTTAGGCAAGTTATATAGCATTATGCTGAAGTTTCTAGAATGCGCACAGTGCGTAAATGTGCACACCTTATGATTATATAAGGTGATTACGCTATTGACAAGAGGTGATATGCAGGAATTATGTGTCTTCCCATAATCCTTTGACACCTCGTCTAATATTAAGGAAAGAAAAACGCCGGCATCTGTTCTAAGATGTCGGCGTTTAGATATTTTGATAGCTTCACCTATCTTGTAAAGTAAGTGAAATCCGTCAGCAGATGATTGAAGGCAAAGTCCGTCATTCTAAAGTTAAGAAGGAATTTATCTGATGGGAGCTCATTAAAGAAGAGCTCTGTAGAATCCGTAACAAGAATTTCGTTTCCAGCCTGATAGATGGATTCGCCCGTTTGGGAGTTTTGCATCAGGTAAATAGGTTGAATGACTGCGCCAGCTTCCAGCTGATACAGATTCTTGTCAGGCATACCTGTTTGCGGATTGATCATGCGACGCAGACCGTAGATTTCATAGTGGCTTGTATCAATGCCTTCTGGAGTTTCTTCCACAACCCAGGCAAAGAGCAAGTTCATTTCTTCGCCATTGTAAACGACCGGCGACTCATAAATTGCCAGATCATCATAGTCCTGCGTGATGAAGGTCATGAGGGGCTCTGAATCGAGGTAGGTCCACAGATATCTGAAATCCTCGAAGTAGGCGTGGTTTTCCTCATCGCAGGTTACGAGAAAATCATAACCTAGATATTGAATGTCGTATCCGGGTTCGCCTTCAAAGAGGGGCGTCGTATAGATATCAATATAGACATAGTAGATTTTTTCAAAGTCATCCTGGGACAGGGTTAACTCAAAGTAATCAGAATTCTCATTTGGCTCGTAAATTTCATACTCTATAGGTCCCATGGCCTCGTGGTAGTCAAGCGTTTCCTTGAAGCGCTTTAAAAAGTCTTGATAGACCGGTGAAAAGCCCGTTCGTGCATATGTAGCCATGTTTTCAGCATAATAAGCTCTGTCTCTGTAAGGGAAGTAAATCGACAGACCGCTTGTGTCGAAAGTAAACTTACCGTCAGCCTTTGTGATAACAGCATTCTCCACGGCTTGTATTAGGGCTGTGGCATTTTCGTCCTGATAAGCGGTAAGTCCATATGCGAAGCTGTTGATGTCGATGAGGTCCGTATACCCCTGAACCTCAGTATTTCCGCCGAAGGATTTTGCAGCCAGTGCTGAACGTGCAAATTCGTAGAAAAAGAGGTTGTCCGCCAGTGCTGTATCTGCCTCGGCAATTAAGTTTTCAAGTGCCAAAACGACATTTTCGATTTTAGACAGGTCTATAACCGAGAGTGTGATATCGCTGTCCGTTCCATTTTCCTTTGCGTGGAGCAGGTATGAAGCGGCAATGGTTTTTCCAAGACTTGCACCATCCATTGAAGGCGACGCATTGAGTGTCTTGAGAATCACGTCGTAGTTCCACCCGTGGCTCGGTTCGATTTCTTCTGAGGCAACAAGGTATTTGGCGTAATCCTTTATGATGTCTGCGACCTCAATGCTGGCCATCAGACAGGCATCGAAGCCAATGAGTTCAAAGGTCATTCCGGTTCTGTCCTTGGCAGTCGCAAGGGCGCTGTCGAGTTCCTCAAGCATGAGGCTGTCATAGTTTGACAACTCGTCCAGGCCATATCCGCCAACAGGACCGCCACCATGGTTCCACATAACAAGCGCGTACTTGTCGGCAGGGTAATTCTTATGTGTCCAAACAATGAAGTCTGTAAGTGTCTTCTTGTAGCCAATGTTTTGTGCAGGTAGAGCGTCCACTTCTGTAAATACGCCGTCAATGAGTTCGAAGCGCTGGGTCAGGGAAGGGTCTACATAATCATTTGCCCAGTTTGCCGTACCGCCTGTCTGTACAATGACATTAACAGCGCCCTGTTGGGTGTGACCGCTGGACATTTCAATCATATCCGCAGTTGCACTGCCCGAAAAGGAACGTGTCAGAATGTCATATGAGCTTTCAAGATCTGAACCGTTCATGTAAATCATGACGGTATAAGTGGAAGTATCTTCCCCAAAAGATACGGACCCGATCAAGAGGGCAAGAAGAATCATCACACCTAAGATTCTAAACTTTTTCATGCATTGTCTCTCCATTCGATTTTATTCACTGCAAAATGTTAAATTGTTACAGTGCTCTCATATTATAACGCAGATGAAGCGGTATGCATATGTTAAATATTTCTCAAATTTCACTTCTGTGTGAGTATGAACTAACAATAAAATAACACCTAAGAATAGTACCAGATACTAATATCTGTTGACAATACACTGGAAGTACACTAAAATTTAATAAAGGTGACGTGCTGTGAGAACATGTTCACCTATTTTAATTAAGGGATAATAGCAGCGTATGTGAGAACGCTCAGCTATAGCATCTGCAAGGTGTTGCGGTTGCAATTACGTGTGAAATAAATTTGTTAAAGGGGTCGTGAGACATGCAAATTAAAGAAATTAGAGAAATGGTCCGTCTGGTATCACAATCGGGACTGTCGGTTTTTGAAATGGAGAATGACGGTTTTAGAATCCGTATGGAAAATAATACAGGCACGGCTGCTGTGGTTGAAACCGCGCCGGCTGCAGTGGCACAAATGCTGGAAACTGATTCGTTTGAAAGGGTTGCACAGCCAGTCGCAGAGCAGGTGCGTCCTGTTTCTGGAACACCTGTAAAAGCCCCTCTTGTAGGCGTGTTTTACGCATCACCTTCACCTGATCAGGACGCATATGTCAAAGTGGGCGATGGGGTCAAAAAAGGCGATATTCTATGTATCATCGAGGCCATGAAGGTCATGAATGAAATTACAGCGGAAAAGGATGGCGTTATCACAGCGGTTCTTGCAGAAAATGAAGCTCTTGTGGAATATGGACAAGACCTCTTCATGATTGGATAGGTGATTGTATGTTCAATAAGATACTTGTAGCGAATAGAGGAGAAATTGCAGTGCGCATTATCAGGGCATGCAGAGAAATGGGCATAGAGACAGTTGCCATTTATTCTGAGTGCGATAGAGAAGCGCTGCATACACAGCTGGCCGATGAGGCGGTATGTGTAGGGCCAGCAAAGGCAGCAGATTCATACCTGAATATGACAAACATCATCAGCGCGGCAGTGCTGACAGGGGTTCAGGCCATTCACCCTGGCTTCGGATTTCTTTCAGAAAATGCAAAGTTCGCGCGCATGTGCAGTGAGTGCGGCATCAAGTTCATCGGCCCTTCACCTGAAGCCATTGAAAAAATGGGAGACAAGGCGATGGCAAGAACGACAATGATCGCAGCTGGCGTCGATGTCGTACCCGGGTCTGACGGACCGGTTCATACAATGGAACAAGCCATGCAGGAAGCCAAGCATATTGGGTATCCACTTCTAGTCAAAGCCGCATCTGGCGGCGGTGGCAGAGGTATGCGTGTCGTACGTGCTGAAAATGAACTTGAGTCGCTTGTGAGTGCGGCCAGAATGGAAGCCAAAGCGGCTTTTGGTGACGACACGGTCTACATGGAAAGATTCGTAGAGAATCCCAAACATATAGAGTTCCAAATCATTGCTGACGGACAGGGTTCGGTTGTTCATCTTGGTGAGCGTGACTGTTCTATGCAAAGAAGAAATCAGAAGGTTATAGAAGAGGCGCCTTCGCCAATGCTTTCAGATGCCCTGCGTAGGAAAATGGGAAATGCAGCGGTAAAAGCAGCAAAGGCTGCCAACTATGAAAATGCGGGTACTGTTGAGTTCCTGCTTACTAAAGAAGGGGAGTTCTTCTTTATAGAAATGAATACACGCATTCAGGTAGAGCATCCTGTGACAGAGATGATTACGGGAATAGATCTGATTAAGGAACAGATTCGAGTAGCAGCTGGGCTGAAGCTCGGATTCACGCAAGAAGACGTTAAGATAACAGGCCATGCCATAGAGTGCAGAATCAATGCTGAAAATCCCTATCAGAATTTCAGACCTTGTCCTGGCAAGATAGAGAATCTCCTCCTGCCTGGAGGTCCTGGTGTTCGAATTGATTCAGCGGCTTATCCGGGCTATGTCATTCCGCCGGTATACGATTCCATGATTGGCAAACTCATTGTACATGGCGTTGACCGTGAGGATGCTGTCAGACGTATGAAGCGTGCGCTTGGTGAATTTCTTATTACGGGAATTGACACGAATATTGATTTCCATTTTGAAATACTCACGCATGAAGCCTATATAAATGGAAATTATCATACAAAAACACTGGAAACAGAGATAATCAGCAGCTAAGGACGGTGATTGAATGTTTGGAAAGCTTTTTAAGAAAACCCAGTATATCCGTCTGAATCAGGAGCGGTCGGCGGCGCCACAGGCAGCCAAGCCAAATATTCCTGATGGATTTTATATTAAGTGTAAAAACTGCGGCAAGCTTATCGACAGAGAAGTTTACGAAAACAGCGGGTCGGTTTGTGTTGGTTGCGGACATCATTTCAGAATCAGACCCATAGAAAGAATTGCAATGGTCGCTGACCAAGACAGTTTTGAAGAAATGTATAAGGATGTTGTCACGGCCAATCCGCTTGATTTTAAAGGGTATGAGACTAAGGTCAAGAGCGCCGGTGAAAAAGCGGAAGTCTCTGAGGCAGTTACTGTTGGCACTGCGACAATCGATGGCAGAAAAGTTGCCATTGGTGTTATGGACCCAGGTTTCATGATGGGTTCCATGGGATCGGCAGTTGGAGAAAGAATAACACGTCTGACTGAGTTTGCTACGGACAACAGATTGCCTTTAATTGTTTTTACGGCCTCTGGAGGTGCCAGAATGCAGGAGGGTATTTTTTCACTTATGCAAATGGCCAAGACGTCCATGGCACTTAAAAGACATGGTGAGGCAGGGCAGCTGTACGTCAGCATCCTTACCGATCCAACTACAGGTGGCGTTACAGCCAGCTTCGCAATGCTGGGCGACATTATTCTTGCTGAGCCAGGTGCGCTGATTGGCTTTGCTGGACCGCGTGTTATTGAACAGACGATTCGTCAAAAGCTGCCAGAAGGCTTCCAACGCAGCGAATTCCTTCTGGAGCATGGCTTTATTGATAAAATTGTAAGACGTGAAGACCTGCGAACTGCGCTTACGAAATTGCTGAATGCGCATAAGGAGGTACAATATGCCTAAACATGATGAAGAATTGTTGAAAAAAAGGCTTGAAGAGCTTGAAAAACTAGCGGCGCAAGTTGACCCAAACCTCAAAAAGGATTTGGAACGTATAAGCAAGCGTCTCAAGCTCGATGAAACCGAAGTGGCAGCAGTTGAACCTGACCAGGTTTCTGCCGCTTGGAAAAGAGTGCAGCTTGCAAGACATAAGAATAGACTGACTACCCTTGAATATATTTCAAGACTTTTTGACGATTTTGTTGAACTGCATGGCGACCGTCTGTATAGAGATGACGCGGCAGTTGTCGGTGGCCTCGCGTGGTTTGGAGGACAACCTGTCACGGTAATCGGGCATCAGAAGGGCCGGGATGTAAAAGAGAACATCAAGAGAAACTTTGGCATGGCGCACCCGGAAGGATACCGAAAGGCGCTTCGCCTCATGCGGCAGGCAGAAAAGTTTAACCGTCCAATCATCTGCTTTATTGACACGCCAGGCGCATACTGCGGACTTGGAGCTGAGGAACGTGGGCAGGGTGAGGCGATTGCCAGAAACCTATTTGAAATGTCAGACCTGAAAGTGCCTGTTATCAGCATTGTGATCGGTGAGGGTGGCAGCGGGGGCGCGCTTGCTTTTGGTGTCGGCAATGAAATATGGATGCTTGAAAACGCCATATATTCTGTGCTGTCTCCAGAAGGCTTTGCGACCATACTCTGGAAGAATGCCTCAAGAGCTCAGGAAGCTGCAGATATTATGAAGATTACTGCTGAAGATATTCATAATTTCGGTTTCATTGACCAAATTGTCAAAGAGAGCGATGGCGGTGTTCAAGAAAATGAAAAAGTGACAATCGACCATTTGAAGCAGCTGTTAGATGAGACGCTTTCCAAATACAGCGAAATGTCTTCTGAGGAGATTGTTTCATCCAGATACGAAAAGTTCAGAACCATGGGTGTCTGTGGTTAGAATTTCTGTCTAAATATTGATCTGCCCGAACTGCGTATGCTGTTGGGGCAGATTTTTTTCTTTATTTTTTCATGTAGAAAAGGAGAACGCCATTATCTTGAAGAATAAACTATAATTACGGCTGCTGCATATACGCATAAAGATAAGTCCATCAGCAGGTTGATGTGACGTAGAGAGGTTAAAATGAAAAAATACACTATGGCAGTTCTCATGATTATGGCATCATTTTTTTGGGCTGGCGCTTTTATTGCCGGCAAATACAGTGTAGGTACATTTTCTCCTGGAATGCTTACATTTTTGAGATTTGGAATTGCGTCGGTCATCATAATGGTGGTACTTAGGGTCCGTAGTCCAAAGGACTGGATGTTGCAAAAGGATCAATTGATGCCAGTCGTTATACTTGGTCTTGTGGGCATGATCGGATATCATATTTTATTTTTTGAAGCCTTAAAATATACAACGGCGTCTAATGCATCCATGGTTGCGGCCATGAATCCGATACTGACGGCCTTTATTGCGTCAAGGCTGACAGGTGAGTCCTTGTCTGTTAAGAAAATTCTGCTCATCCTCGTAGCCTTTTCCGGTGTTGTCTTAACGCTGACCAATTGGGATTTAGGCGTTATTACGAGACATGAAATGAATGTCGGAGACCTGATTATGCTTGTTGCAGTAAGCTGCTGGGCGGTATACAGTGTGCTGGTCAAAAAATTCATGACCGGTTTTACACCCTTGAAGCTGACGGCTTACACATTTCTTAGCTGTACGGTCATGATGATGCCCTTTATTCTCTTCAATCCAAGTAATTACAGCGATTTGGCAAGTGCTCCGCCAGCAGCGATTGCTGCAGTGCTCTATATGGCCATATTTCCGACAGTCATTGGCTATCTGATACAGCAGATGTCCATTCGAAATGTAGGTGCAAGCCGAACCAATATCTATATTAATCTCGTACCGGTGTTTTCACTCATGCTTGCGGTTTCCATATTGGGTGAGCCTGTATCGATGCAAAAAATTGTAAGTAGTGGTATGATAATAGCAGCAGTGTTTCTTTATAATAGAGAAGGACTGAAAGTGAGAAGCTGATATGTCAAGAACAAGGAACTTTGATGACGTACTGGGTATTTCAAAAAAATCTATAAAAAAGCGTCGTCTGGAGCCCGTGGTGGAGACAGTCGAAGGCATTGAAGACAGTGGTGACGCCGATGCGGTAAAAGACGCGTTGGAGGACAAAGCGGCAGACAAAGCAAATGAAGCAGTAAAAGTTGAAGTTACAGCTAAAGCTGAGGCTCAAGATGAAGCTAAAGATGAAGTGAAAGATGAAGCTAAAGATGAAGTGAAAGATGAAGTTGCTGTGTCTATTGATTTGCCTGAGTCTGAAGCAAGGCATACGAATGTGTGTGATGTAGAGGCAGCAGCTGCTGACAAGCACGATGTCAATCGTGCCCTTCTGGAGCAGTTGAAATGTGAAATAGCTTTTTTGAAGGATCAGATACGTGTTAAAGATGTTCAAATTGAAACAAAGGAAAAGCAGCTTGAAAACAAGGATGAACTGCTTAGAAATTTTCAGGTGCTCCTTAAGTCGGAGCAGGACAGAGTGTTGCGCCTTGAGTCCAGGATGACTGCGCCTGAAGGGGTTGAAAATGAGTCCAATGAGCCTCTGAACGACTCCGTAGAAAAAGTTTCATGGTTTAAAAGACTTTTCCGTTAATGATTTATGGCAAGTGTAAACGTATAGGGGTGTTTATTTTGAAGGTTATTATTAAAGACAATTTCTACGAATTTCAGAATGAAAAGACAGACGCGCTGTTCAATGTACAAAAGGATTATCTATCTACGCTCATACGAGATCATTCCGGTGAGGAAAACCTCGAGAACCTGCTGACTTCACTGTTCAGCCTGTATAATCTCTCGGAAGCATTGATTCATAAAGTAATTGATGAGAACGGTAAGGAAGCCATCATAGACATACTGAACGCAAAAGCACTGAAGTAGTCTGGTCGGTCTTTAAAGTACATATTGAAATGTTTTTCAAGGCATCTGCTGCGCCTGTGACGCAAAAGATGCCTTTACTATAAAGAAAAAAGGCAAATTGAGGCAAAAATATGTAAAGTACATGTGTAAAAGCATCCACAATATGGTATTAAGTATCTAAATGAAAAGCCGGAGGTATGTCATGCGCACAATGGAAAAGAGCCTGGTTGACGAGTATGGTCAATTTCATTATGGAAACTATGATGCTTATTTTCAGGCATTGAATCCACTGGACTTCAGAGGCGGTATATGGGGTGTCTTGCCTAAGCCCTTGAGAAGGAGAAGACTCAAAGAGTGGCAGGCCTACATGATTGATGGCAAAAAGTACTATATACTCATCGGTGCCATGGATATGAAACTCTTCTCAGTACTCAAAGTGCTCATTTATGACAAGACCTCAAACCATACTTGGGGAACGTCTGAAATACTGCATAACAAGACAATTAAGGTTGCGGAGAATTTGAAAAGTGGTTCTGCATTTGCCTGTGAGAAGGGGACAACCATATTTTCAAACAATTTCTTAAAAAACAACCGCATTGAAATAGGCTTCAATTTCACAGACGCCCTTACTGGCGATTCCATAAGAGGGTATTTCGAAGCTGGTTCGAAAATCAATCATCCTTCGGTTTCGGTTCTTCCTCTTAAGAATTCGGCAGGGTTTTATACACACAAGCAGCTTATGTCCATTGGAGGCTATTTTGCTGTGAACAGTAAGGTTCATTCCTTGAGCTCAGGAGAAACCACCTTGGTGCTCGACGATCAGAAGGTCTTCTATCCCTATAAGACCTATTGGGACTGGGGATGCGCGGCAGGAATTGTGGGAAGCGAATACTGCGGCTTTACCGTCTCTGATGTAAGGGCCGTACACGAAAAGCGCAATGAAAACGCCTTTTGGAAAGATGGAGAGCTCCACAGAGTTGAAGATGTCAAGTTCATACACAACAAAAAATCTGGAAACTGGAGCATTTTAGACGCTTCGGGCGCCGTAGACATGGAATTCAAGCCAGCGGCAAAGCATCTTATTGAAAGAAACATGTTTTGGGTTAGGACGAAATATGAGGGGCCGCTTGGCTGGTACTCTGGTCACATTGGCAGTGAAAACGGCGAAAAACTCTATGTCAACGGCATGTTCGGTATGCTGGAAAGAATGAATCTACGTTTATAATTCGTAATAATACTTGTCAAAGGTCCAGATATCATGTACAATTTTTCTTAATCATATGGCTCAGGATTTCCTGAGCTTTAATATTTGCCGTATAATATTGGAAATATGGTCCGAAAGTTTCTACCCAGTTACCGTAAATGACTGGACTACGGGGAGCAGGCATGCGCTGTCATATGCGCTATGCTGTTAATGCCCTTTCTATGTATGTGTTCGGACCGATAATGGGGAAAGGGAGTAATTATGGAAGCACTAAAGAATGCGATACTAACTAAAGGTCAAGTGGTGGGCGAGGATATTCTGAAGGTAGACACTTTCTTGAATCATCAGCTCGATGTATCGCTCCTAAATGAAATTGGAAAGGAATTCAATAGGCGCTTCGCAGATGAAGGCATCACAAAAATCCTGACAATTGAAGCTTCTGGTATTGCCATAGCAGCACTTACTGCACAACATTTCAATGTTCCTGTGGTATTTGCAAAGAAAGTCGCTTCTAAGAATCTTGATAACGACACTTATGAAACAGATGTATACTCCTTCACCAAGGCGAAGAATTACAAGGTGCGGGTTTCAAAAAAATTCATCGACAGCAGCGATAAAATACTCGTTCTTGATGATTTCCTTGCTCAAGGTAAGGCTGCTCTGGGTCTGAAGGATATTGTGGACCAGGCTGGTGCTGAACTTGCTGGTATTGGAATCGTCATTGAAAAGGGATTCCAGGACGGTGGCAGACTGCTGAGAGAACAGGGAATCCGTGTAGATTCACTTGCGGTAATCGATTCGTTTTCAAATGGCGCGCCTGTGTTTAGATAAGTATCAAGAAGCATACAGGGTCTGATATATGCTGAAAATATGAAATAAAAGAAACATTGAGCCTCTCGGGATGATCCGGGAGGCTTTTTATGTGTGATTACATGCCTGTTTGGGAATTATTCCATTGAGTGCGGTGGTATTATTGCGTATAATGAAAAAAGAAATATGCAATAACTGGCGAAAGATTTTGGAGCGGGTATGAAAAACAGAAAAAAAATGCTTTTGATTGCGCTTGTAGATGCAATCACAACTCAAATATATATTGATATGTTTGTCGGTGGATTCAGAATTGGAATATCTGTTATCATATTGCCGATATTCTATTATTTCGATCGTAAGATCAATCCGCTTATTTGTGCGATGTATGTAGGATTCATGGGACTGGTATTCAGAGGCCTGATCGGCATTCCGGAGTACGGGAGTTTTTTAGCGGCCTTTCAGCTGGATTATCAGATCTTCGTATTTGATATGACATATGGCCTCATGTATTATTTTCTCTTCTATAAAAGTGAGGAGAAGTCGCTTACCAGGTGGGCGCTTGTTATATTATTTGCAGACTTCATAGCAAATTCTCTTGAAATCGTTTCGAGGGTCGGCCCATTTGTATCTGAAAACATTGAAGTGGTCAATAAGCTCTTTGTGGTGGCATCGCTTAGAACCTTAATCGGAATTATTGCTGTTCTGATCCTGAACAGGTACCAGATGCTGCTTAAACGTGAGGAGCATGAGAACAGATACCGCCAGCTGGTCACAATGTTGTCAGACTTGAAAAGCGAAGTGTATTTCATGTCGAATAACATGGAATATATAGAAGCGGTTATGAGTGACGCCTTTACACTGTATGAAAATCTGGGGGAAGAGGATCAGGAGAACCGGAACCTTTCTCTGCAGATTGCTAAAGATGTACATGAAATAAAGAAAAACTATCTGCGGGTTATACACGGTATTGACCAAATATCGGACAAGGAGCCCGTCTTCGACATCATGCCTGTCAAGGACATCTATGCGATACTGCAGACGAGTCTTGGCAGGGAAATTGAGACAAATCAGCTCCCCATAGTTCTGGACTTTCAAGTCAAAACAAATGCGGTGGTTACAGATCACTTTCTTTTAATGTCAATTTTACGCAATTTGGCTATGAATGCGGTTGAAGCCATGACACCAGAGGGTGGTGTGCTGAAAATAAGACATGATAAGGTGGACGATTATCATCATATTGTTGTATCAGATGATGGTCCGGGCATTAAGGAACGTGATTTGGAATATGTATTTAATCCGGGATTTTCAACAAAGTTTAATGAAGAGACTGGAATTATCAATAGGGGGATCGGTTTGACTCTGGTTAAGGACATTGTGGTAAAACAGTTCAAAGGGACGATTGATATTCAATCTGAATATGGGAGTGGGACTGTGTTTAAGATTTCGATTCCGGAGCGCTGCTTGGAGGCTGTGATATGAGATTTTTTATTGTAGATGACGACATAATGGTAATTCGCATACTGGAAAATATAATAGAAGAATCCGGACTCGGCGATGTGGTTGGTTATTGTACAGACAGTGAGTCTGCCATTCAGGATATCATTCTTAAGAAGCCTGAAATAGTACTTGTTGATATGCTGATGCCGGTTAAAGATGGCACCCGTGTTGTTGCAGATGTAAAGGCGCACTATGAGGATATTCATTTTATCATGATTTCTCAGGTCAGCACCAAGAGCATGATCAGTAAGGCCTATACTGCAGGTATTGAGTTTTACATTAATAAACCAATAAACAAGATTGAAGTGGTGAGTGTCATCCAGCGCGTCAAAGAAAAGATTACTCTGGAGAAGAACTTCAAGATTATTGAGAATATGGTTTCGGGCACAGGTGTAGAAGCAAAGCCCAAAGGTCAGGAAAGTCAGCTGCGCAATATCAGAATGGTTTTCAGCAAGCTGGGCATCATGGGCGAAAAGGGCGGCGAAGACATACTTGTCATATGTAAGTACATGCTTGATAATGGCATTACTAATTTTGATTTTAAGGTTAAAGATATTTGCTCCAAGCTGAATGATAATCCAAAAGCCATGGAGCAGCGTGTTAGACGTGCCATTAATAAAGGGCTCATTAATATAGCGAGTGTCGGTATTGAGGACTACATGAATGAAAACTTCATACGTTACTCAAACTCCCTGTATGATTTTGAAAACGTCAAAGCTGAGATGGATTATATCAGAGGCAAGCGCGACAGCGGCGGAAAAATAAGCGTGAAGCGCTTCATCGAAAATATGCTGCTTGTTAGTGAAGTTTCTGAGTGGAACTATTAATTACGCTGTATCTGTCTTTGTAATAAACTAAAATATTGAGGTCGCCTGTTCAACGATTGTTTGAACAGGGGGCTTTTTTAATTGTTTAGGAAATTTCATTTCCTAAACAATTAAAAAAGCGGGGATTGGCAAGGGGATTCCCTTTGTCCGGTTTAAGGAGGGTGCTCAGCTGGCTTTGCCAGCGTCGAAGGGAACCATAGGGTTCACTAGCGAAACGCCGAAGGCGTTTTTTTATTTGTTTAATAAATGTGATTTAAGGAAATACGCCGTCAAATTTGAATTTTGAGAAAAAATCTAAAAAAATCATGAATGTTAACGAATTATTACGCGAAATGAAAGGACTTGGTATGGTACTTGCAAAGAAAAATGAGTTTTGACCTTGAAAATCATGGGAAAAGGATTGCAAGCAGGTAAAATAGCAGTGTATTGTGCGGAATTTTGTGAAAATTACAAGCGGTGTTGAGTAAATTTACAAATTGTTAAAATTCTTTTTGATTCATTTTGAATTTTTCTGTATGCCACTTACTATAATGAATCATCTTTTAAATAAGAAGGGGGATAAACATGAAGCAAAAGAAGGAAGCAACACTTGGTATCGCACTTATTCCAGTAATATTTTTGGTAGGTCTGTTGATCGTATCACTGAAGTTCTTCGGATCTGACCCACATATTCCACTGTTCATCTCAGCGATGTTCTCAGCGGTTTATGCAATGCAAGTTCTGAATTTTTCATGGCAAGAAATCGAAGAGGGTATCGTTGATACTATCAAGATGGCCATGGGCGCGATTATCATCCTTATGGTAATCGGTATGGTAATCGGTACTTGGATACAGGCAGGCGTCGTTCCAGCGATGATCTTCTACGGACTGAAAGTACTATCACCATCAATTTTCCTAGTAGCAACACTGATTATCTGTTCTATCGTATCACTTGCAACTGGTTCTTCTTGGACTACTGCAGGTACAGTTGGTATCGCTCTTATGGGCGTAGGTATGGGTCTTGGTATCCCAGCTCCTATGGTTGGCGGCGCAATCATCTCTGGTGGTTACTTCGGCGACAAAATGTCTCCACTGTCTGATACAACAAACCTTGCACCTGCAATGGCAGGCGCTAACCTGTTCGACCATATCCGTCACATGGTTTACACAACTGGTCCTTCATACCTGATTTCAATGGTACTATTCGGTATCATCGGCATGAAGTACGCTGGCGGAAACCTTGATCAAGGTGCAATCGATGCTATGCTGAATGGCCTATCATCTAACTTCAACATTACACCAGTTCTTCTTCTACTACCTCTTATCGTAATCGGTATCGTAGTAATGAAGACGCCTGCAATCCCAGGTCTATTCGGTGGTGCGCTTCTTGGCGGTATCTTCGGTATGATCTTCCAAGGTGTATCTCTTGGTGATGTTGTTGGTGCTCTACACTATGGTTTTGAAATTTCTTCTGGTATGGATTCTCTTGACGCACTACTTAACCGTGGTGGTATGGACTCTATGATGTGGACAATTTCTCTGATTCTATGTGCAATGATCTTCGGTGGTGTTATGGAGAAAACTGGCATGCTTCAAGCAATCGCTGGTGGTATCCTGAAGCTTGCTAAGAGCACAGGTTCTCTTGTACTTGCAACTATCGTTACAGCAATCCTGATGAACATGGGTGCTGGTGACCAGTATCTTGCAATCGTAATTCCTGGTCGTATGTTTAAAGATGCTTACGATGAAAGAGGTCTTGCACCTAAGAACCTTTCACGTGTACTTGAAGACTCGGCAACACTTACTTCACCACTTATTCCTTGGAATACATGTGGCGCATTCATGATCGGTACACTAGGTCTTATGCCTTGGACATACGTTCCATACTGTTTCCTGAACCTACTTAACCCACTTGTATCTATCTTCTACGGATACACTGGCATTACAATGCACAAGGTTGAAGGTTTCGAGGATAAAGTAGCATAATTCATTATCGTGAATAATCAATAATGATCAATTTAAAGCCTATCTTGACTTAAGTGTCGAGATAGGCTTTGCTTTTGTAAACGACAAAGAAAGCGAAGGTTACAATTTTGTAAGACGGGCCTACCGGATTGCACATTTTGCGCTTTCAATGTAAAATATAGATAACAGCACGGATATCGATTTGAAAGCCGTGTTAAAAAACCCCTGACGCGATGTCGGCGGTTAAAATGAATCGATATCAGAAGGTGAATAAATTGAAAAGGGCACTGGAAATTATTAAGGATCAAACGTTAACGTATGAACAAAAGGTATTGTCGCTGGCACGCGAAGCGGAGGACAGTCTTGATGTACTGGCCATTCCTGAGGCTATTCAAAATCTCAGGGATGAAGACATCATCTGTGACCTCTTTGAAGGTCATGCGCCTTACCGACCACGCTACATTGTTCCGGACTATGAGAAGTTTTTAAGAGAAGGTAGCCAGTTTCTTGCGCTGGATCCTCCGGAAGATTTGGAGGATGCAATCAACAATCTGCTTATTCTGTATAAGCATGTACCATCCATTTCGTCATTCCCGGTTTACATTGGGAATATCGATAAGCTGCTGAACCCTTATATTGAAGATGAAGACAAGGCCTACAAGGCTATTAAGAGGTTCCTGAAGCATATCGACCGTACGATTACAGACTCATTCTGTCATGCCAACATAGGCCCAGAAGATACGACAGCTGGTCGCCTGATTTTGCGCGCGGAAAGAGAACTGCAGGATTCAATCCCGAATATCACACTTAAATATTCAGAAAAGACCCCAGACGCATTTGCAATTGAAGCGGTGCGTACCGCTCTTGTTACAGCCAAGCCAAGCTTTGCAAATGATGCAATGTTTAGAAATGATTTTGGCGGTGAGTATGCGGTGGTAAGCTGTTACAATGGACTGGATATTGGCGGCGGCTCCTATACACTTTCCAGAATGAAGCTCAACAAGCTGGCCCTGAAGGCTAAGTCTGTTGAGGATTATCTGGAAAATCATTTGGAAAAAGCATCAAGGTCAATGCTTGCCTATATGGACGAGCGCATCCGTTTCATCGTTGAAGAATCCGGTTTCTTTGAGTCCAGTTTTCTTGTACGGGAAAAGCTGGTTTCAAAAGAAGGGTTTACAGCCATGTTCGGACTTGTGGGACTTGCAGAAGCTGTTAATACGCTTCTGGCTAAAGAGGGCCGTGAGGGTCGATTTGGTCATGATACAGGCGCGGATGATCTGGGTGAAGAAATCATTAAAAAAATCAAGGCATATGTAGATGCGCATGATAATTCAAATCTTATGGCAACTGAAGGCAAATATCTGCTGCATGCCCAGGTTGGGATTGAAACAGATACTGCAACAAGCCCAGGCTGCAGGATTCCAATAGGTGATGAGCCTGAAATCCATGAGCATGTCATACAGGCAGGCAGATATCACAAGTATTTCCCATCGGGTATTGGTGATATTTTCAGTTTTGATGAGACGACGAAGAAAAACCCGGAATACGTTCTGGACATAATCAAAGGTGCGTTTAAGTCAGGTATGCGTTATTTTTCAGCGTATGGCTCTGACGCCGATGTTATAAGAATTACCGGTTATCTGGTCAAGCGTTCTGAAATGGAAAAGCTGGATAGAGGAGAGCAGGTACTTAGAGATACTGTCGCACTTGGACTCGGTTCAGTGAAGAATCAGCATGTCCTTGACAGAAAAGTCAGGGAAAATCCAAATCAATAATAGGGCAGAATGATATTTGTCTGCTGTCGAATTGGGGCTGCTGTGCAGCCCCAATTCCATTTCCACTATGTTTGTAAAGTCAATGTAGCAGGAGGTAAATTATGATTGGTCACATTGCGCGCATACTTCCATTCAGTTCAGTTGACGGCCCGGGAAACCGGTCTGTGGTCTTTCTTCAGGGCTGTAATTTCAACTGTCTCTACTGTCATAACCCGGAAACGATTCCTCTGGCAGGAACAGATCCGGCGCTTCATATTCAGGAAATGACTGTGTCAGAAGTGATTGAGGAACTGGATAAGGTCAAGGTTTTCACTTCAGGTGTAACTATATCTGGCGGTGAGTGTACAGTGCAGTATGAATTTTTACTGGCTTTGGTTCAGGCGCTGAAAGAGAATGACTACAATGTTTTTATAGATACCAACGGCAATCTGTCAGAGGCACGGTTGAAAGCGCTTCTGTCTTATACGGATGGATTTATGATAGACCTCAAAGCTGTGGACACAAGCGACCACATGATGCTGACAGGGACGGGAAATACCAGTACGATGCGCAGTATTCATGCGACTGCTGAGGCTGGTAAGCTGTATGAGGTCAGAACCGTTGTCGTGCCAGGACTCATGGACAATACGGCCACGGTTAGATTGGGCGCTGAATTGATTGTTGAATATGACAGGAACATACGCTATAAGCTCATTAAGTATAGAAGTCATGGCGTCCGTGGAGAATTGATAGATGCAAGGCAGCCCACTTCGCAGGAAATGGAAGGCTTGAAAGCACTTGCTGAGGATATTGGCTGCGCAAATGTCTTGATTATTTAGAGTTTAATCGAATGTATGTTTGTGTTATCATGAAATAGGGTGATAAAAATGTATGAATATATTAAAGGTACAGTCGAATATATATCTGAAGGATATATTGTAATAGAGAACCACGGAATGGGCTATAAGGTCAATACATCATCATTTACCATAGCTGACTTAAACGGAATGGATGGTGAAGTGACGGTTTATACACAGATGATTGTTCGTGAAGATGACATAAGTCTGTGTGGGTTTTCATCCAGACATGAACTGACACTTTTTAGAATGCTGACCTCCGTAAGCGGCATAGGAACGAAAGTTGCCCTTGCGGTACTCTCGTCAATAGGTGTTTATGACCTGGCTGCTGTCATCGCATCAGGCGATGTGAACACCCTGGTCAAAGCGCCGGGTGTGGGCAAGAAAACTGCTCAGCGGGTTATTCTTGAGCTCAAGGACAAAATCGACAAGCAGCTTAAACCGGGCGCGCTTTCTGCTAGCGACATCAATGCGCCTGCAAGTCTTGCCGTAAGTTCAAGCCAGAGAGAAGCTCTGGAGGCGCTCATGGCACTGGGCTATTCTGGTGACGAAGCGGAAGTGGTCATAGCTCGAATCGATACATCGGGTAAGAATACGGAGTCGATTATAAAGGAAGCACTGAGTCTGATAATGGCGGGATAAACTGGAGGCGCTTATGGATAGTTTTCAAGTCGATCGGTTTGTAACGCCGACGTTTATAGAAGAAGATGTTAAAGTTGAAACAAGCCTGAGACCGCAGATGCTTGGGGATTACATAGGTCAGGAGAAGACCAAGGAGAAGCTTTCGGTCTTCATCAACGCAGCTAAAATGCGTGGTGAACCACTTGATCATGTTCTCCTCTATGGTCCTCCTGGACTGGGAAAAACAACGCTCTCAGGAATCATTGCCAATGAGATGGACGTAAACATCAAGGTCACATCAGGGCCAGCCATAGAGCGTCCTGGCGATTTGGCAGCCATTCTGAACGGTCTGAAGGAAAATGATGTTCTCTTTATTGATGAAATACACCGACTGAGCAGGCATGTGGAAGAGGTTCTGTACCCGGCAATGGAGGATTTTGTCCTAGATATTATCATTGGCAAGGGTCCGGGAGCAAAATCCGTACGAATTGATTTGCCGCACTTTACGTTGGTTGGCGCTACAACACGAGCAGGTCAGCTGACAGCACCGCTGCGCGACCGGTTCGGCGTAATCTGTAAGCTTGAACTCTACAAGCCAAGTGAACTCTCAGACATTGTAAAACGATCAGCGGGTGTGCTCGATATTGAAATAGGAGAGGATGCTGCGCTTGAAGTTGCACGCAGATCAAGGGGAACGCCGCGAATTGTAAACCGCCTTTTAAAGCGCGTCAGAGATTATGCTCAGGTTTATGGTGACGGTGTGGTTACGGTGGAGCTTGCAAACAAGGCGCTGAACATGCTTGAGGTCGACAAGCTCGGACTTGACTTTGTTGACAGAAAAATCCTGCTGACCATCATCGAGAAGTTTGATGGCGGGCCTGTGGGCCTCGATACGCTTGCAGCATCAACTGGTGAGGAGCGGAACACCATTGAGGATGTATATGAGCCGTATTTGCTTCAGCTTGGTTTTATCAATAGAACCCCTAGGGGACGTGTTGTGACAAAACTCGGGTATCAGCATATGCATATTGATTTTCAATCGGAATTGCTGAACTGGACAGAATAAAGGAGAATGACATGAGCCGCAAGCTGTTAACTGTTTTAAGTCTTCTGATCATCATTTTTTCAACGATGACAAGCTTTGCAGATACTCTTCCTGCAGGGCCCATTCGCGTTGGGTTGAAATACGGAAGTGTTACCAATGACAAGGAAACAATTGTTTCTGAATCGGGCTTTAATGTGACCTATTTGAATGGTGAGAATTCTGTAATGGTGTATGATCTCAGTGATTACAGGAAGCTCGTGGCTGAGAAGGACGATGCTTATCACATACAGGTTGGTGGAACCTATGCATCTTTTGATGATGCACTTGACGCCTTGGAGGCTTACGAGAAGAAAGACAACGGGACATATCCGGCTTATGACGATGGCTGGAAAATATATTATGGTAGCTATTCCAATCAGTCTGGAGCATCTTCGGATCTTTCGAAAGTAAAATCTAAGTATGGGTCGGCAACCAGCATTGCTACATCTGGCGCGTCATTTGTCCGCATACAGCAGGAAGATGGTACGGTGGAATTTATCTATGCCTCCGAAGCGGATGACTTCTATTTGAAGCCTGTCAATGAGGATGGCATTGCCTATTATGCAAGCAAGGGCTATCGTGGTGGAATCGGATTTAAGAGATTTCCGAATTCTGTGCTGACAGTCATAAATTATGTCCTTATGGATGACTATCTTTATGGCGTCTTGCCAAAAGAAATGTCTGGGGACTGGCCTCTTGAAGCCCTAAAGGCTCAAGCCATTGCAGCACGTAATTTTGCTCTGATAAACTTCGGAAAACACAGTGACTACGGCTTTGATATTTGCAGTTCGTCAGACTGTCAGGTGTACGGTGGCTATGATGTTGAGAAGTCACGCTCAAATCAGGCGGTTGACGAAACCAGTGGTAAACTGTTAAAATACAACGGTCAAATTGTTCAGACATATTATCATTCTAACAGTGGTGGCAGGACTGAAAGTATTGAGAACATATGGTCTGGATCCTTGCCGTATATTGTGGGTGTATATGATCCTTATTCAGAGAATGTACCGAATTCTGACTGGGAACTCACATATACGAAAAGCGAAATCGAAAGCATTCTTGCAAACAGTGGAAACAGTGTAGGCACACTTAAAAATGTCAGAATAGAAGAAGTCAGTGAAAATGGACGCGTGCAAAAGCTTGTGTTTGAAGGGACATCCGGTAAAGCCACTTTTCTAAAGGAAAAGGCACGTGCATTATTTGGATATACGACTTTAAAGAGCATGTGGTTTGAACTTGGAAATAAACCAATGGTCACAGTTGTGAGCAGAAGTGCTTATAACAGGACGGACTTGTCCTCGGCGTCCTATGTCACTGAGAATGGAATTGAAAAATCATCCTCTTCAGTTTATGTGGTGACAGATGGGCAATCTACGGAAAAGCTCTCCTTCTCTTCTGATAAAATTGTTTTTAGCGGTCATGGGTACGGTCACGGACTCGGTATGAGTCAATGGGGTGCTAAAACCATGGCTGAGCAGGGATTCGATTTCGAAGAAATTTTGACGCATTATTACAAGGATACAGAAGTTGAATAGAGGGAAAAATGAAAAAAACAGATTTTTATTTTGATCTGCCAGAAGAGCTGATAGCACAGACGCCGCTTGTAGATCGAACAAGTTCACGCCTGATGGTGATTGATCGGGAAACTGGAAACATATCGCATCGTGTGTTTAGGGATGTGCTGGACTATCTAAAAGAAGGTGACTGCCTAGTCATCAATAACACCCGTGTACTTCCAGCTAGAATATTTGGCAAGAAGGACACAGGTGCAAGAGTTGAATTTCTTCTTTTGAAAAGGGTATCTGACAATCAGTGGGAGACACTGGTCAAACCTGGACGAAAAGCAAAGCTTGGTGCTGAGTTCATTTTCGGCGACAACGATATGCGTGGCAAAATCGTAGGCATGGCTGATGAAGGTGCCCGCATTATTGAGTTTGAATACGAAGGTGTCTTTGAAGAGGTGCTAGACAAAATTGGTCAAATGCCGCTTCCACCATACATTACTGAATCGCTGGAAGACCAGGAACGTTATCAGACAGTCTATTCAAAAGAACGTGGTTCCGCTGCTGCCCCAACGGCAGGTCTGCACTTTACAGAGGAACTCATGGCAAAAATTCACGAAAAAGGCATAAAAATATGTACAGTCATGCTTCATGTTGGTCTGGGTACCTTTAGACCTGTGAAGGAGGACCACATACTTGACCATAAAATGCACTCTGAATACTATGAGATTACAGAGGAGACAGCTCAGATCATTAACGAAACCAAAGCAAACGGCGGGCGTGTCATTGCAGTTGGGACGACATCCACGAGAACTCTGGAAAGCGTCGCTGACGAGAAGGGTTTGTTGAAGGCTGAGAAGGGGTGGACGGAAATTTTCATATATCCGGGCTATGAATTCAAGGTGATTGATGGCCTGATTACAAATTTCCATTTGCCGGAATCGACACTGATTATGCTTGTAAGCGCCTTATCGACACGTGAAAACATACTGAATGCATATAACAATGCTGTGGACGAGAAGTATCGTTTCTTTAGTTTTGGCGATGCAATGCTGCTCATATAAAAGGGGAGGATATGATGGCTGTAAGATATGAATTGATAAAAACATGTAAGCAAAGCGGTGCGCGTCTTGGTAAGCTGCACACGCCGCACGGAACTATAGATACACCGGTATTTATGCCTGTCGGCACACAGGCGACGGTCAAGTCCATGACACCGGAAGAGATTAAGGAAATTGGCGCAGGAATTCTGCTGAGCAATACTTATCACCTATTCTTGCGACCAGGCCATGACCTTATTAAGGAAGCTGGCGGTTTGCATAAGTTCATGAACTGGGACGGTGCAATCCTGACAGACAGTGGTGGATTCCAAGTTTTCAGCCTTGGTGATTTGAGAAAAATCACAGAAGAGGGCGTAGAGTTCAGATCTCATATTGACGGCTCTAAGCATTTTATCAGTCCTGAAAAGGCTGTTGAGATCCAAACGGCTCTTGGGTCAGATATCATGATGGCATTTGATGAGTGTGCGCCGTATCCTGCTGATCACGATTATGTGAAAAAGTCCCTTGAAAGAACGACACGCTGGCTGGAGCGCTGTGTAAATGCCCATAAGAATACAGAGAATCAAGCTCTGTTCGGTATTATACAGGGTGGTATGTATGAAGACTTAAGACGCCAGAGTATTGAGGAAATCACGCAGTTTGATTTGCCGGGTTATGCAGTAGGCGGTTTGAGTGTTGGTGAGCCAAAGCCGCTCATGTATGAAGTGCTTGAGTATACGACGCCGTATATGCCGAAAGACAAGCCGCGTTACCTGATGGGTGTTGGAAGTCCTGACTGCCTAATTGAAGGCGTTATACGCGGTATTGACATGTTTGACTGCGTACTGCCAACACGTATTGCACGAAATGGTACAGCCATGACTTCGCAGGGAAGAATTGCAATAAAAAACGCCAAGTATACACGTGATTTCACACCACTTGATCCGGAATGTGATTGCTACACTTGTCGAAATTACTCGAAAGCTTATTTGCGTCATCTCTTCAAGGCAAATGAAATACTGTCTTCAAGACTCTTCACTTACCATAACATTCATTTCTTGATTAAACTCATGGAGCAGGTTCGTCAGGCAATTATGGAAGACAGACTTCTTGATTTCAGAAAAGAGTTCTTCGAAAAATACGGTTATGAGTTATAATATTAAGTAATTGCAGTACATTGAGGTCGCAATATCTCTTGTACTTTAAAAGCCCCTTATCTAGAAATACGGATAAGGGGCTTTTTAGTTAAAAAAATGACAAATACCCCAGAAAGTCCACATATTGGTATACGACTTAAGTAGGGATATCTGTAAAAAATTTATAAAATATTTTGTCGAATATAGTCGAAATTGTGAGAGTATGGTAATGTATTGGGTATATAGTATTTAAAGTCGATTGGGGGAATGTTTATGAAAATGGGAATTCGTGGTAAATTGATAGCGCTATTTACAGTGGTGCTTGTGCTATCTTTGGGAACTGTTGGTGTTGGCTCTTACATGCAATCGTCGAGAATACTTGTCGATGAGCTTAGAGGGAACTCCGACTCTGTGTTGGGACTGATCTCCGATCAGGTTTATAATTATTTTCACATGTACCTGTCTTCTCTTAGTATGACAGGCGAGAATGACAATGTTAAAGAAGTATACTCAAAATTCAATGCTCAAAATGATATGATGGCGACGTTTAAGGATTATATCAATGAGTATGATGATGTGCTCTATATCTATATGGGTACCGAGCGTAAGGACTTCTTCATCTGGCCTGAAACAGATCTGCCTGAAGGCTATGACCCAACGGGTCGCCCTTGGTATCAGCAGGCTGTTGCAGAAGACAAGGCAATCTGGACTGACCCTTATGTAGACGCATTTACAGGAGATATGATTATTTCAGCAGCCATGCCGATTTACGATGGAAGAAACAAGTTCATCGGTGTGCTTGCGATTGACCTTTCCCTTGCAACACTTTCAGAAGACATTACAAGCATTAAAATCGGTGAAGAAGGATATCCATTCCTGTTTGACAACAACTACAACCTTATGATTCACCCGGATCCTGAGAAGATAGGTCAACCGTCAGCTGTTCCAGAGCTTGAAGAATTTGTGAAGGCAGGAAAGACGGGCATACTTGATTATCACTATGACGGCCAGGATAAAATGGCTGCCGTGACCTATGTTAAGGACATTGGATGGCCAATTGTTGGCAGTCTTCCAATTCATGAAGTCAACAGAAAATCCTTTGGCATTTTGAAAGCCATCCTGTTTATTGGTCTGGTGACCCTATTTGTAGCGGCAATGATCAACAGGTTCTTTGCCAATACCATGGTTAAGCCAATTCTACAACTTGGAAGCGAAATGGAGAAGGTTAAAAACGGAGACTTTACCGTACAGGCTTCAGTCAAAACCAATGATGAGCTTGGCCTCTTGTCCAGCAACTTCAATGAAATGATTACACAGGTAAGAACGCTTGTAGCCAGCGCTAAGGATGTGGCACAGAAGGTTTCTGTATCTGCAACTGATCTGGCGGCGACATCGGAAGAAACAAGCGCACTTTCTACAGAGGTTTCCAAAACAGTGGATGAAATCGCGAAAGGTGCATCAGAGCAAGCTGGAGAAGCTGAAAAAGGTGCCCAACTCGTATTTGGTCTTGATCAGAAATTCAGCAATCTGACGCAAGGAACATCAGAAATGGCGCACTCGGCTGAAGAAGCTATCACATCAAGTGCCAATGGTATGAAGAGCGTGACAGAGCTGATGGAAAAAACACGAGAAAGCAATGAATCGTCTTCCAAAGTTGGCGATGCAATTACTGCTCTGACTGAAAAATCCAACAACATCGGTGTATTTGTTGAAACAATCAGCTCTATTGCTGAACAGACAAATCTGCTTGCGCTGAATGCTTCTATCGAAGCTGCAAGAGCCGGTGAACACGGTCGTGGCTTCGCAGTTGTTGCAGACGAAATCCGTAAGCTTGCAGAAGGCTCCAATGAAGCGGCTGAGGAAATCAGAAAAATCGTTGGCGAAATCATGGATGAAAACAAAAAGGCTCAGACAATTATGGCAGATGTAGAAGAAATCACTGAAAGACAGACCGACGCAGTACGTGGTGTTAATGATTCCTTCGAAATCATCTCCAAACTGATTGATGCTATTACAGAAAAGATTAGAGAGACATCTGTTTTCGTAAGTGAAATGACAGACGACAAAGACAACATTGTATCTGCAATTGAAAACATCTCGGCGGTTTCGGAAGAAACTGCAGCCTCAACGGAAGAAGTCAGTGCATCTGTTGAGCAGCAGGCAAGTGCTGTAGATGAAGTTGCAAGATCTGCAGAAGAACTCAATCACCTAGCAGATTCACTCAATGAAGAAATCAGCAGATTCAAAGTATAAAAGACATAGTTAAAGCAAGTTTGAGCGCCGTATCAGGAATTTCTGATACGGCGCTTGTGATTTTATAGAGCGTGTGACACGGGGAAACATGGAAGATGCGCAGGGTAAGATTGTGGTGGTGAGTCATTAGCCCTAGAAAATTCAATTGATGTATATAAAAAGGTACAAAAGTCTGTTCATATAGCTTATAATGGTAGAGACAGCTAAAATAATAAATAGAGGGATTTTGACATTGAAGTCGAATTATTAAACGGGTATGTGACAGAATTAGAAGGAGGCTATTTTATGGCATTTTCGCTTATTTACATTGCAGCGATTTTCGGTATTTTTTATTTCATGCTGATTCGTCCTCAACAGAAGAAGGCGAAGCAAATGAAGGACATGCGTGAAAGCATCAAAGTTGGAGACACGGTGGTTACGATTGGCGGACTTGTAGGCAGAGTAATCCGAATCACAGATGACGATGTTATTCTTGATTGCGGTCCTGGAGAGCAAACCTTCAAAAAGTGGGCTATTGGAAGTGTTTCAGAATAATTAAATCAGGTATACATATGAAGGATAGCATGCTGATAGGTCAGCCTGCTGTCCTTTTATTCATTATGGATTTTACATGTTGCTGCACAGAGGGCAAGTTGATCTAAACTTAACTGGTCAGCAGGCTGGACCTGTGCTATAATTGGTATGTATTTACGAGAGGAGGATGAATAATGAAACATATTAAAACACTTAATGCAGGTACTCTTAAGAAGACTGCTTCACACGGCGGATGTGGCGAGTGCCAGACATCTTGCCAGTCAGCTTGCAAGACTTCTTGTACAGTTGGAAACCAGGAATGTGAAAACAAGTAGTTTACATATACGTTGAGACATCAAGGTTTCAAATTGCAAGAAAGTGCGGGACTTTCCCGTCAAACGCGTACTTAAAAGACCAGCCCGCGTACACGGAGCGTACGTAGCTGGTCGTTTTATTGTGTGCTCGAATATGGTGAGCGGGAACAAGCTCACCTTTTTTGTGGTGCTGGAACAAAGCAAGGTTCCAGCACCACAAAAAAGGGTGGGAGTTGACTGAATGGCTGTTTTCCTGCACGGTTTTTGATTTTATGATTATGTAAGAACGTTCGATACTGAACGCTGGAGGTTGAAATGATTCATAAGTTTGAACAAGGCGGCTTGTACATCGTTATCGATGTGAATAGTGGCGCCGTTCACGTTGTTGACGAGCTGGTATATGATCTGCTGGATCATTATCCGCAAATAGATGCTGATGCAGCGGCTGAAAAGCTGCAGGGTAAATACGACGCTGCGGCGATCAAGGCTGCAGCGGAGGAAGTTGACGCCCTGATTGAAGCGGAGCAGCTCTATTGTGAAGATCAATACATTCACAATATTGAGTTCAAGGAGAGAAAACCGGTTATCAAGGCCCTTTGTCTCCATGTTGCCCATGACTGCAACCTAAGATGTAAATATTGCTTTGCATCTCAGGGTGACTACGAGAGTCATAGAAGCCTGATGGCACTTGAAACAGGAAAGAAAGCCTTCGATTTTCTGGTTGAACACTCAGGAAACCGAAGAAATCTTGAAGTGGACTTCTTCGGCGGTGAACCGCTCATGAATTTTGAAGTCTGCAAGGACCTGGTTACATACGGAAGAGAACTTGAAAAGAAACACAATAAGAATTTCCGTTTTACCATGACAACGAATGGCGTACTGCTCGACGAAGAAAAAATGGCATATCTCAACGAAGAAATGCACAATGTCGTTCTGAGTGTCGATGGACGTCCAGCGGTGAATGACTTCATGCGTCCTGCCATCAATGGCGCAGGTTCATATGATGTGATTATGCCTAAATTCAAGAAAATGGTTGAAATGCGTGGAGACAAAATGTATTACATCCGTGGTACATTCACACGCTTTAATACAGACTTTGCCAAAGATATTCTGCATATGGCAGATCAGGGGTTTGAGCAAGTTTCAATTGAACCTGTAGTGGCAGAGCCAAAGCATGATTATGCACTGAGAGATGAAGATCTTGATACGATCTTCAAGCAGTATGACGAGCTGGCTGAAGAAATCTTAGAGCGAAAAGGGACTGAAAAGAGCTTTAACTTCTTCCACTTTATGATTGACCTCAGTCAGGGCCCATGTATTGTTAAACGTCTTTCCGGTTGCGGGGCAGGCGCGGAATACATTGCAGTCACACCAGAAGGCGACATTTATCCATGTCACCAGTTTGTAGGAAATGAAGATTTCAAAATGGGCAGTGTTCTCACTGGCGAAATGGATCGCAGCTTGAATGTTGATTTCAAGAATGCCCATGTCTACAATAAACCTGACTGTAAAGAATGCTGGGCAAAATTCTATTGCTCAGGTGGTTGTCATGCAAACGCCTATAACTTTAATGATGACATCAACAAGCCTTACAGACTGGGTTGCGAGATGGAGAGAAAACGCCTTGAGTGTTCACTTTATATTCAAGCAAAGTTGATGACGGAGGAATAGGCATGATTAAAGAATTTCAAGGGATAACACCAAAAATTGACGAAACGTGCTTTGTGGCGGAGACAGCTGTAGTCATAGGCGATGTGGAACTCGAGAAGAATGTGAACGTCTGGTATGGCACAGTAATTCGCGGCGATGTGAATTATGTGCGTATTGGAGAGAATACAAACATTCAGGACAATACAGTGGTTCATGTTGAGAGCAATGGTCATCCAACGATTATCGGTAAGAATGTAACGATTGGTCACAGTGCGGTCATTCACGCATGTACTATTGGCGACAACTCACTGATTGGTATGGGAGCTATTGTACTTGATGGCGCTGAAATCGGCGAGAATGTCATTCTGGGCGCGGGCGCGCTGGTTCCTCCTGGGAAGAAGATTCCGAGCAATTGCCTGGCAGTTGGTTCACCTGCCAAAGTGGTCAGGGAACTTGGTGAAGACGAACTTGAAAAACGCATTATGCATGCTGAAAAGTATGTAGAACTAGCAGAGAAGCACAAGTAGACACAGTAAAAGGCGGTTATAGCCCGAGAAAAAGAAAAACGGGGTGAAGACAATGAAGCGTAATAGCTTTGCAGTATTTTTGATACTCACAGCAGTGATTGTGGGTTGTGTGGCGCTGGCATTCAGTGGTCTTTCAATCGGTTCCATGCGTATTGATTCTGTTGAAGAGTCAATTAAGCTCGGTCTTGATATTGAAGGCGGCGTAGTTGTTGTATATGAAGCGCAGACAGAAGCTACTGGCAATGATCTTGCTAAAATAATGGATCAGTCCATCAGCGTTATCAGTAAGCGTGTAAACGAACTGGGCCTTACAGAGCCAATCATCACAAGACAGGGTGACAAGCGCATCCGAATCGAGCTTCCTGGTGTTAAGAATATTCAGGACGCCGTAGACTCGATTGGTAAGACAGCACAGCTTCAGTTTGTTCTTGTAAATGCCGACAGTCAAGCGACAAGCGGTATGACAAGAGACATGTTTGAAGGCAAGGATCTCTTTAGCGGACAGGCTGTCAAAGACGCAAGCTATGGATATAGTGACAAATACGGTCACACAGTTATGCTTAAGATGAATGACGAAGGCAAGGAACTCTTCAGAGAGGCAACGCTTGAGGCTTCGCAAATGTCTGCTTACGGTGGACAGATTGCCATTCTTCTAGATGATGAAGTCATTTCTGCGCCATTTGCAAAAGAACAGATTCCAAATGGAGAAGCGGTAATCAACGGCAGCTTCACACAGGAAGGCGCAGCAAGTCTGGCAGCGCTTATCCGCGGTGGTGCACTGCCTGTTGAACTGAAAGAAATCCAGAGTTCTCTCATTGGTCCTACACTGGGCAAAAACGCCCTGGACTCAGCGCTGAACGCAGCTAAAATCGGATTCATTCTGGTTATCCTATTCATGGTGATCTACTACCGTGTGCCAGGATTTGTTGCATCAATGGCACTGGTTCTGTACGCATGTCTGCTGCTGTTCACAATGATCGGCTTCGGTGCTACATTGACCCTGCCAGGTGTTGCGGGTATTGTTCTTTCGGTCGGCATGGCCGTAGACGCCAATGTTATCATTTTTGAAAGAATCAAGGAAGAGCTGGCAAACGGCAAGACACTGCGTGCCTCTATTGATTCTGGTTTCTCAAGAGCCCTTAGAACCATTCTTGATGCCAATATTACAACATTTATAGCAGCGATTGTTCTCTTCTACTTCGGTGAAGGCCCAATTAAGGGCTTTGCTGTAACCCTAATGATTGGTATCGTTATCAGTATGGTGACGGCAGTCGTTGTTACAAAGTCGATGCTGAGATCATCTATCGCGCTTAATGCCTTTAACAATAAGAAACTATTCGGAGCAAGGGGGTAATACAGATGAAGATTGCTGAGAATTTTAAAATCTGGTTTGCCATTTCCCTTGTAGTTATTGCTGCGGGACTCGGCAGTGCCATGTTCGCTGGACTAAATCTTGGAATTGATTTCACAGGCGGAACCATGATGCAGATTGACATGGGTCGTGTTGTTGAAGTTAAGGAAGTCAATGCTGTCATTGATGAATTTGACCTAAGCCCTGATATCATCCATGCGGGAAGCGAAAAACAGGAAATCATCATTAAGACAAAAGCGTCGCTTTCAAACGCGGAGCGTACAGAAATCTTTGCGAAAATGCAAGATGCCTTTGGTCTTGAAACAGAAGCCTTTATTGGTGCAGAACAGTTTGGACCTGCCATTGGTGATGAAATTCAAAACCGTGCGCTGATTGCTGTACTGCTTGCGTCAGTAGGTATGTTCATC
The DNA here is from genome assembly GCA_963678925.1 of uncultured Acidaminobacter sp. Taxonomy (GTDB): domain Bacteria; phylum Bacillota; class Clostridia; order Peptostreptococcales; family Acidaminobacteraceae. The sequence continues at coordinate 4,099,942 of OY787533.1, forward strand.
TATATCATTTTCCGATTTGAAATGATTTATGGTGTCTCATCCATAATCGCACTGATGCACGACGTGCTTGTGCTTGTGAGTATCTATGCACTTTTCAGAGTCCCTGTGAACTCATCGTTCATTGCGGCGATTCTGACAATCGTAGGTTACTCAATCAATGATACGATTGTTGTATTTGACCGTGTTCGTGAAAATGTCAAGCGTATGGACAAAGCGACATACAATGAAATTGCCAATACGAGCCTGAAGCAGACAATCACACGTTCAATCAATACGTCATTGACAACACTCGTTGTTATTGGATCCTTGTACGTGCTGGGCGTTGAATCTATCAAGGAATTTGCATTTCCGCTTATGGCAGGTGTCATTGTCGGAACATATTCTTCGATCTTTATTGCAAGTCCGATATGGGCGCTGTTCAAAACGGCTAAGAAGAATAAGAATCGCAGTTATCCAGTCAAAGAAGAAGCATAATCACAATAGGCATTTTTCATATTTGACCATCAAAGACGATTGGGACTACGGAGTCATACTCTGTAGTCCTTTTACGTTTAATGTACATTGATACGCTGATGAGGTCGGATATGCCGGTGTGTTTGTATATTGATTACATTCTTAAAGGATTGTATAAGGTATAGAATAGGTAAAAGAGGGTTGTCTATGAATTTGGGAGGGGGACAGGGATATACTGCAAGTAAATAATTGACCAAATGTACATGCGTAAAAAAACAATTCGTAGTATAATAATCGTCGAGGAGGTTGAAAATGAAAATAATAAGTCGATTGAGAATACGGTCCATACTTACAATTGGGCTGATGTTCATGGTTGTACTCGTCGGTTATCTGAGTCTGGTATCCTATGGTGGCATAACGCAGTTGGCCTCAAAGTCGATACCGGTAATTCGTGAAAACGAAGCACTTATGAAAACGGTGCTCGATATGCGACGGGCGGAAAAAGATCTGCTTTTATACGATCTTAGGATTGCGGATTTCTTTGAAGTAAATTCAAGTCAGAACTTAGATCAGTTTAAAAGAGATTACGACAAGGCAATGGAAATGATTACGAATCTGGAAGCCTTAAATCAGGGACTGAATATCCTGGATGCTGAACAGATTGATGAAGTCAGAACATTGTTGGAGCAGAATCACGCAGCTTTTCTGGAGTTGGTACAGCTTTATAAGGACAAGGGGTATCAGTCATTTGGAAAAGTAGGCGAACTCAGATTAATCGAAGAATCAATTGCAGGAACATTATCAGGTGCGGAAGAAAGTTTTGAAATCGAAAGCGCATTGCTGCTGCTGAAGGGATACGAGAAAGAGTATCTTATCAGCAATGACCCGGAGATTCTTAAATCGTTTTCTGAACAGCTTGATAAGACACGCATGACAATTGAGTATTTCGAAGCACAGGGCATAGAACTTGGCCAACTAACTGCCTTGGTGAATGATTATGCCAAGACGCTACAGGAGGTTGCTGACCTCGATGGACTTATTGGCAGAACAGGCTCTGAGGGTAAGGTTGGAACCTATAACGCATCGTCGACCCATCTCATGGGTGTCCTAGAGCTGAATAATCGTGAAATTTCGGAAAGTGTCAGTGAGATTGCTGCCAGAAAGCTGGATGTGATTCGTTTTGCAAGCATATTGGTTGTCTGTTTATCGGGTCTCATAGGCATAGCTGTCGCTATTCTCGTACTGAGACCAATTCGTACGACAAACACAGTCGTAGCGGCTCTGTCTGAAGGTGAAGGCGATCTGACTGTTAAAATGAGTGAGGGCAAGAATGAAATGGGCACACTCAGAAAAAATATGAACCGTTTCATTGAGAACATACGACAAATTGTCGTTCTTGTTAAAGAGAATACATCGTTTGTCAATGATTCTGCCCAGGAGCTCAACCGAGCGGTCTCTGAAGCCAATAGAAATATCGAAACAATTTCTCAGGAAGTGCATAGCATAACGACGGAGATTGAGTACAATTCAAGTGTTGTAGAGGAAATCTCCGCATCTGTCCAGGAAATGGCTCAAAGTGCATCGGACGTTGGCTCTGACGCTTCAGCACTCCTGGTCAATGCTAAAAATGTGACAGAGGCCATTCAAAGCGGGTCTTCCAATCTGGACGCCATGTCCCTTGTCGTCAATGAAGTCAAAGAGAACTCCAAAGAGGTTACAGAGGACATTGAAAAGCTTGAGTCCTACTCCTCTGAAATCGAGTCAATCATTGGTATTATTACAGGAATTTCTGAACAGACAAACCTGCTTGCACTCAATGCCAGCATAGAGGCTGCAAGAGCTGGCGAACATGGACGTGGATTCGCAGTCGTTGCGGATGAAGTTCGAAAGCTGGCTGAGGAGAGCGGTAAATCTACAGTACGTATTTCAAACCTGATAGATATGATTCATCAAATGGTTGGCAAGACGAAGGCAAGCATTGAACTTGAAGCTGAAAAAATAGACAGAAGCGTAGCCATGACTGGCGATGCCAATGAAGGTTTCAAGAAAATCATTACACAGGTAGAGGACATGGTAGGGCGTATTGCAAACATCACTGCCCTCACTAAACAGCAGTCCGATGTGAGCGGGCAAATTGCCAAGGCCATTGACGAGGTTGCAGGCGTGACATCAAATAATGCTTCATCTGCACGTGAAATCAGTGAAAACGTTGAAAATCAGGTCGCAGTATTCGAAGAAATCGGGGCTTCTCTCAGTGAACTTCAGCGCATTGCTGAAAATCTTGAAGAAGAAACGAACCGCTTTAAAGTTTAGCGGCTTTGTTAAAGATATTTTCATAGGTGTCTAATAAGCGCTCCAGTGGCAAATACGCATACTGGAGCTTTTTTTGTATATTCTCCACTTCGTTTTTGGTATAATTAGTATGATCTCAATGATAATTGGGAGAACGAATAGGAGGCGACTTATGAAAGCGACATTTATTTTATCACTTGTCATGGCAATCCTGATTGCCATATTTGCCCTGCTCAATGGAACAACAGTCCCTGTGAGCTTTGGCTTTGCTCAAATCGAAGCATCCCTTGCCCTGATCATACTGGTATCGGTGGCTATTGGTGCAATCATCATCTACCTGATTGATGTTATGGGGAAATTTAAGAGTGCACGTCGCATAAAAGACCTCGAAAAGAAAATCAGTCAGCTTGAAAAAGAGGTTTCTGAAAAAGCCGCTGTTATTTCAAAGCTGTCTCAGGCTGAAGCCATTTCAAATGCGGCAAAGGCAGACAAGCATCAGAATACGCAAGAAAAAACGGAAGAAAAAGCTTAGTATACGCAGTAAAGGTGATTTGATTGAATATATTTGAAAATATCTGGAGCAGCAGATATCACGCACAATCGTCTGGAGTGCTTACCCAAGAGTTGGGCGTAAGTCCGCTTATTGAAGAGATACTTTCCTCTAGGGGCATTTCAGATCTTAACACTGCAAGAAAATTTTTGTATGCAACAGTCAGGGATCTATACGATCCCTTTTTACTTGAGGGCATGCAGGAGACTGTAGACAGAATCAAACAGGCAATGGAGCGCTATGAACAGATTGTCATTTACGGCGACTATGATGTTGACGGAATCACATCAATTTCTGTTTTGTTAAAGTACTTTAAGCATGTGGGATATCCTGTGCAGTACTACATACCCAATCGTCTTGAAGAAGGCTACGGCCTTAATGAAGACGCTGTTATCAGCATCGCAGAAGAAGGAACCGATGTCCTGCTGACCGTTGACTGTGGAATAACCTCAGTTCATGAGGCGCAAGTGGCAAAAGAGGCGGGACTTGATCTGATTATTACAGACCATCATGAGTGCCAGTCGGACCTGCCGGTCTGTTTTGCAATTATCAACCCCAAGCAGGAAACCTGTGGCTATCCCTTTGATATGCTCGCTGGTGTGGGCATTGCCTTTAAGCTTGTCCAGGGTCTAATGGGGGATGATTTTTACGGGTTTATTGATGAAATCATTGATATTGCTGCACTGGGAACGGTTGCTGATGTTGCGCCCATAGCAGATGAGAACAGAATCATTACAAAATTTGGGCTTGAGAAGCTGAACGAGACAAACAATATGGGGCTTAAAGCCCTCATAGAAGTGGCGGGGGTTGAAGGCAAAACGCTGAATACGGGACATATTGGCTTTACGCTTGCACCGCGAATAAACGCAGCGGGGCGCATAGGCACACCGCAGCTGGGTGTTGAGCTGCTTACGACAGATGATCCCATGGCGGCGTCACGCATTGCCTCTGAACTCAATGATTTGAATGAAAAAAGACAAAATATTGAAAAGAGCATTCTTGAAGAAGCCCAGCTCTATATTGAAAAGAATATCGACCCGAACAAAACACGTGTCATTGTGGTCAAAGGCTATAACTGGCATACGGGCATTATCGGAATAGTTGCTTCAAGAATTGCAGAGAAGTACTATAGACCGACAATCATTCTGAATATTGAAGACGGTGTTGCCAAGGGTTCTGCACGCAGTGTGGGACATTTCAGCATTTTTGACGCCATGTCGAGCTGTAAGGATCTCTTCATGAAATTTGGAGGTCACGAGCAGGCGGCGGGTGTTTCCATGCCGCAAGAGAATGTCGATGCATTTACAGAACGCGTCAATGCGTACGCCCAGGCCGTTTTGACAGAACGTGATCTGATTCCTGTTCTCAAAGTGGATGGGCATATACACGGTCGCGATATCAGCTATAAGCTGCTGGATGATTTGGAGCTCCTTGAGCCGTTTGGCCTGTCAAATCCCAAACCGCAGTTTGTGATTGAAGACCTTCAGGTTGATAAGGTGGCTATGATTGGAAAAGAAAAAAATCACCTCAAAATGATAGTTCATGATCAAAACCGGGTATTTGATAGTCTGTGCTTTGGGTGTGAAGATAAATACGGCTATGTTTCGTCAAAAGACACGGTGAGTATGGTTGCGGCCCTCGACAGAAACAGCTTTAGAGGTGTGGAAACCATCCAGCTCATGATTAAGGATATGCGTAAATACGACACGCATACACCAGCCTATGAAGCACTGCGACTGGAGTATGACGCAGCAGTTGCGAGGTATCTGGTTCATGTAGCGAAAAACGGCATCGCGTCTGTGCCGGAGCTTGACCTTTTTGACGGAGTTCATGCGGGTGAGACCACACTTGTTGTTATAGAATCCGTTTCCGACCTGTATGATTTTGTGCTTAAATATCATGACAATGCACAGTTCAAATACAAGATTCACTTCAATTGGGTATCTGAACCGACTGCATTTGATATTCTTATTCATCCGACCAACCTTGAAGAGGACAGATCGCATTATGGGAAGCTTTGCAGTCATGTTTCGAAAACAAAGCATGAAGACATGAACCGTGTGAAAAATGCAGTCATTCCAGAACGTGACACCCTCGTGATACTTTACAAATCTGTAATGAAATCCGGAGCACTCGTCTTTGACATAGGAGAATTTTCGAAACAGAACAAGCTGAGCAGTGGTGCAGTCATTTGTGCGGGTCTTGTTTTGAATGATCTGAAGCTTGTAGAATTCCGGCACGCGGGGAATCAGGTGCACTGTAAACTGTTGCCTAAGCCAGCTGAAAAAATCGATATTTTCGAGACAGCGCTCTTTAAAAAGCTTCAGTCATATAAGACCATACCCTTTTCAGACCTTCACAGTTTGTAAGAGTTGCGTCTTGGTTCTTTTATATGTAAAGAAAATCTGGTAAAATAATTAAGTTGAAGACTTGGTCTTCAATGAAATAATCGTGAACGGGGAGGTTTACAAATGGATCTTAAGTCCAAAATTCGTGTTGTAGAGAATTTTCCGATTGAAGGCATCAGCTTTAAAGATGTGACAACACTGCTTCAAGATGGTGAAGCATACGCATATGCAGTTGAAAAAATGGTGGAGTCCATTAAAGATGTCGAGTTTGATGTCATAGTTGGGCCAGAAGCAAGAGGATTTCTAGTAGGTGCACCTATTTCAGTAGCAATGAAAAAGGCATTTGTTCCTGTAAGAAAGCCTGGAAAACTGCCTTATGAGACAGTTCAGTACGCTTATGAGCTTGAGTACGGTTCAGATACCCTTGAAATTCATGCTGATGCAATTCCGGCAGGTTCAAAGGTTCTGATCGCGGATGACCTGCTTGCAACAGGGGGTACTGTTGGTGCGGTTAAGGCGCTTATTGAGCAAATGGGTGGCGAAGTAGTCGGTGCAGTATTTCTGATGGAACTGGATTTCCTGAATGGAAGAAATGAAATGGGCGAGACACCGGTTTACAGCCTAATTCACTACGATTCATAAAATCTGTCAATTAAATCCGCCGTTATGGCGGATTTTACTGTTAAGGAAAGATTCGGAAAATTGTGAAAACGATTCTATTTAGAACTTCCATTGAGCGTTATTTCAATTTGGTATATAATAAGAATAATTCAGAAAAACAGGTAAGGTGGGAACAATGTCATACCTGTTCATTCCGACATGGATGATGCTGAAAGTTTGACATTAATGAAACAGGTGATGATATGAATCTTGAATCATATATGCTCCGATTAGAGCAACATTTATCAAATATAGACCTGGCACCTATTGTCAAGGCATATCATTATGCTGAGAACGCACATAGGGGTCAATTTAGAAAGTCTGGAGAACCCTACTTCATTCATCCGCTTGAGGTTTCCCTCATTCTGGCTGAACTGGAAATGGATTCAACTACAATCATTTCCGGGCTGCTGCACGATGTCGTTGAAGATACGGAATATACGCTTGAAGACATTGAGCGGGAGTTTGGACCTGAAGTTTCATTGCTTGTAGATGGTGTTACCAAGCTTGGTAAGATCCATTATGAGTCAAAGCAAGAAGCACAGGTTGAAAACTTGAGAAAGATGTTCCTGGCCATGGCCCAGGATATTCGCGTTATTCTCATTAAGCTGGCTGACCGTCTCCATAACATGCGGACGCTCAAGTATATGGCTGATCACAAGAAGCGTGAGAAGGCTGAGGAATCGTTGGAGATCTACGCGCCGATTGCCCACCGTCTTGGTATGTCAAAAATCAAGTGGGAGCTTGAAGACTTGGCGCTTCTGTATCTTGATCCCCAAGGCTATTACGACCTCGTCAGCAAAGTGGACAAGAAGCGTGCAGAGCGTGAAGCAATTATTAATAATGTCATCAGTGAGCTTGAACATGCGCTTGACGAAGTGAATATCGAACGTGAAATATATGGTCGACCTAAGAACTTCTACAGCATATATAAGAAAATGAAGCATCAGCAGAAAGAGTTTGATGAAATTTATGACCTAACGGCAATTCGTGTCTTGGTCGAAAGCGTCAAAGACTGCTATGGTGCGCTGGGTGTGGTCCATACCAAGTGGAAGCCAATTCCTGGACGTTTCAAAGATTATATAGCAATGCCCAAGCAGAACATGTATCAGTCGCTGCATACGACGGTCATAGGTGACGGTGGAGAGCCTTTTGAGATTCAAATCAGAACGCTTGAAATGCACCGTGTCGCTGAGTACGGTATTGCTGCGCACTGGAAATATAAAGAGGGTAAGACATCCTTCCAGGCTGCTGCGGCAGGTCAGATGGATGAAAAACTGACTTGGCTCAGACAGATGATGGAATGGCAAAGGGATCTTGAGACGCCTGAAGAGTTTATTCAGTCTCTGAAAATCGATCTCTTCAATAATCAGGTTTATGTGTTCACACCTAAGGGCCAGGTATTTGAACTGCCTGTGGGCTCTACGCCTGTGGACTTTGCATATAAGATTCACTCCGAAGTTGGAAACAGATGTATTGGTGCGAAGGTCAACAATAGAATCGTACCGCTGAATTTCCAGCTTAAGACCGGACAAATTGTTGAAGTATTGACTTCAAAATCATCAAGCGGGCCATCACGTGACTGGCTTAAGTTTGTGAAGTCCACCCAAGCCAAGAACAAAATAAAGCACTGGTTCAAGAAAGAGCGCCGTGAAGAGAATATTGCCAACGGCCGTGAAATGCTTGAGAAGGAAATTAGACGAAATGGCTTTGCCTGGAAAGACCTCATGCGTGTGGAATGGGTAGACCCACTTCTCAAGCGACTTTCCATGAAGGACCTCGATGATCTATACGCGGCACTGGGCTACGGTGGTATCCTGCTGAGCCAGGTTATACCAAGACTTAGAGAACAGTATCGCAACGACCAGAAGAAAGCTCAGGAACCTGAGAAGGATATAACTGAAATTGTTTCAAAACCAAAAGAGCATGAAGAAAAGGAACGCAGGAAAAAAAGCTCCGAGGGTGTTATTGTCAAGGGCATTGACAATGTGCCGATTCGATTTGCAAAATGCTGCAACCCTGTGCCGGGTGATGAAATAATTGGATACGTAACAAGGGGGCGTGGTGTAACCATTCACCGTGCTGACTGCCCTAACTTTGAGAAAACAGACGATTCACGCAATCGTTTCATTGAAGTTGAGTGGGATCAGGAGAAACCGACTACCTATGCCACTGAAATACAGATTATCGCGCCAGACCGTAAAGGACTCCTTTCTGAAGTGACACTACTCATTTCGGATACGTCCCTGCTTGTAACGGGTGTGAATGCGAAGCTGACTAAAAATGAAATTGCTGTCATCAACCTGACTGTGGAAGTCACAAGTTCTGATGAACTGAACAGACTGATCAAAAAAATCCAAACCATGTCAGGTGTCATCGATGTGAAGCGTATAACGTCATAAAGAAAATTCCAGACCTTTTACTCTTCTGAGTAAAAGGTCATAGTTTGTAGATAAAGCTGACAGGATTGATAAGACGTGGGAAGTTCGCCTGCGGGTGAATGTCCATGGGTCAGCCGAGGAGGTAGGGAAATGAGAGCAGTAGTACAGCGCGTAACACGTTCAAGTGTTACAGTTGATGAAGAAGTTGTGGGCGCTATTGACAAGGGACTCATGGTCCTTCTGGGTGTTGAGCACGCAGATGACGGTGACGATGTAAAATGGCTTGTTGATAAAATTATCAATTTGCGTATTTTTGAAGATGAAGAAGGCAAAATGAACAAGTCTCTGCTTGATGTAGAGGGAGATTTGCTTGCAGTATCTCAGTTTACATTGATGGGTGACTGCAGAAAAGGCAGAAGACCAAGCTTTTCAAATGCAGCAAGACCGGATTCGGCAAATAATCTGTATGAAGATTTTGTGAAGCTGGCGGGTGAAAAGGGTGTCAATGTGCAAACGGGTCAGTTTCAAGCGCATATGATGGTGGACATTTTAAATGATGGTCCTGTGACACTGCTTATAGACAGTAAACGTCTTTTCTAACAAAGTATTAAACTGAAAAATATTCATATCGAAAAAATTTTCATACTGAAACGGAAACTGGACCTAATCGAAATAGAAATTAATGCTGGAGGAATTCAAATGATTTTACTGAGACTGCCGCTGGGCATATATGCGGCGAACTGCTACATTGTTGGATGTCCCGAGACAAAAAAAGCCTGCGTTATTGACCCGGGCGGTGAGCACGACAAAATTGTAGAAGCCCTTAAAGAATACGATCTTACTTGTGAGTCGATTGTTCTAACACATGGTCATATGGACCATATCGGTGGTTTGGCAGGACTTGCTGAAAAGACAGGTGCGCAGATTCTCATTCATGAAGAGGATGCCGATATGCTTAAAGACCCGCGCATCAACCTTTCTGGGAGCATGGGCGGTGACGCCATTTCCATAACGGCCAACCGTTTGCTTAAGGATAATGATCGAATTGACTTTGGAAATCTGAGACTGAAGGTAATCCATACACCAGGTCATACACCAGGCAGTATTTGCCTGAAAATCAACGAGCATCTTTTTGCGGGCGATACCCTGTTCCAGCGTTCTGTTGGAAGAACGGACCTTGCTGGCGGCAACCAGAATGCACTTGTACAGTCCATCAAGAAAAAACTCTACAAGCTACCGGAAGACACGGTTGTATATCCGGGACACGGTCCAGATACGACAATCGGATTCGAGAAAAAAGGCAATATGGTCATTCGTGCCTAGCTTCTATGGTTCGTGTACAGATACCATGCAAATAATATGATGAATAGAGCGCTCTTGCAGTTCAGACTTTCTGGACATGCAAGGGCGCTTTTGTCGTATAGGACATGTGGCAGGGTGAAATTATTTATAAATACATAGAAAGCAAGAAATTACAAGGTGGAAATTTGGGGTATATAGTATATAGCGTGAACCTCGGGATATAGAAAGGGTGTGTTGTTATGATGAAACGAAAGGCTGCTGCACTTGTGTTGATTGTACTTCTAATTGCTTCAATTGGATTACCAGTATTTGCAGCACCATCTGTCAGCGTCTCGAATGCTACTGTTGAACCGGGCGGTGAGGTCTACTTCACCTTGAATGATCCGCCACAGGGTAATGATGCGTGGGTATCGCTGTTTCCGTATGACCCAAGTGCCTCCTGGTGGAATGGCAACTGGGATGAAGCAGATATCCAGTACTATTACTTAAGAAACAGTGGGAATAGCGGCAGCTTTACTGTGCCATATGAAGAGGGGCAGTACATTATTGGATTATTTTCTGAAGATACATCGGGTACAGATCGTCCAATAGCGACAAGTGAAGTCATATACTCCGGATTTAATGCGACGCTTTCGCTGTCAACGCTTAATCCAGCTCCGGGCAGTTCCCTGAGCTTCAGCTATCAGAATCCACCGCAGGGCAATGACGCCTGGATTTCTCTTTTCCCTTATGAACCAAATGCAGCATGGTGGACAAGAGACTGGGACGAGGCAGACATAGAATACTATTATCTTCGAAATCTGACAAACAACAGCGGTTCCTTTACCGTACCTAGCGAGCCCGGCCAATACATTGTGGGACTTTTTGAAAAGGATACTTCAGGCCCGGACCTGCCGCTTGTACGAAGTGAAGTAATTACAGTAGGCGGAAGCGGTACAAGCACTACAGCGACGACCACCACCGCTACTCAGAATGTGTCACTGACCGGTGAGGTCGTTGAGATTTTCAACAACCGCAATATTGGCGGCGTTCAGAGCGGGCCGGCACAGTCGACTACCTTTACGCTTGCAAATGATGCCATAATCACCTATTTGAACACATATCACTATTTCAATAATGGAACACCAGCAGGAACCATTGCGCTTCAGGCGTCAAATGGTACAGTTTATGGTCCGTGGGAGACCTATGGTACGGACGGTCAAGGTGGCGTTGCAAACGCTGAGTGGCATGCAGAGGTCTATATGAAACTTCCTGCAGGCACCTATACTGTAATTGATTCGAATTCAAGCACATGGTCCTACAACAGTCAATCTGGAAATGCCGGCTTTGCACAGGTTCGTGGTATCTATACCGGACCGAGCATCATGGGCAAGGTTACTGGAACGGTTGTGGCTTATAATGGTATGGCACCGATTTCAGGCATGGAAGTCACCGTATACTACAACGGTTTTCCAGCTGGAACAGGGGTGACCGACTATAACGGAGCTTACAGTATTGAAGTTCTGGAAGGCTACTACTGGATTGAGTACTATGCTTATGGTTATCCGATTGTGGATTATGAGGATATTCCAGTTTACAGAGGCGGCAGTACGAATTTGAATGTGGTGATTTCATCGCCTTATTAGGCGTTTGAGTCAGGTTCGGTCCAAAGCCATATTAGAACAGACTATGGAACTTGGGTAAATAATAAGCGGTGTCTCTTATAAGCAGAGACACCGCTTTAGTTTTGAAGCATATGAATCAAGATTAACCTTTAAGTTTTTTGACCTTGCGTTCTATGAGCCAGACGCTTATAAGTGCGGTGAAAGGAACGGTCAGAATAACCCCGATACTGCCTGCCAGACCCTGAATGATTTCGATGGAGATGAAGGGCATGTTGATCATTTGCCTGAAGGCCATCTGGTAGCCCCAAATAAGAAGAATCAGAGTCAATGAGCCGCCCGCAAAGGCGAGAATAAGAGTGTTGGCCATGGTTCCCATAATATCTTTGCCAACGACAAGACCGGATTTGAGCAGGTCGCTTGGTGAAATGTCAGGCGTATTGGTGTAGATTTCCTGCATGGAAGAGGCAATGGACATGGCAACATCCATTACTGCACCCAGAGACGCGATCAGAATGGCGGCAAACATAAGGCCGTGTATTTGGATCTGATAGTCCTGCGCAACATAAATGAGCTGTTCGCCCTTATCCATATTCATGCCCGATATGTGGGTCAGATTTCCGAAAATGTAAGACAATAAGCCGGCACATGTGATTCCAATGAGCGTCCCCGCAATTGCGGCGAGGGTTTTGCGTTCAAAGCCTCCAATAAGTATGAAGGAGATGACTGCAATAAATGTCGTACAGCCTATGGAGACGATTATTGGATTAAAGCCCTTAAAAATAAGGGGAATCATGAGAAAGACAATGACAAGGCCTGTGAATACGAGGGACAGAGCGGCGTGGAGTCCCTTAATGCCGCCAAATATCAGAAGCAGTGCAAAAAAGAGTGCAATCAAAAGATAAATATGGTTTTGACGCTTATGATTGTAAACCCATGCGTTGACACTTCCGTCTTCCAGCTCCCGCAGACCGACAATGACATGAAGCCCGGGCTCTGCCATGACATTATGACCACGGCTCAACAGGTTTACCGTCGTGTAGGTTTCGCCGGCATAGTCCCCTGTCAGCACTTTGACAGTTACGGTTTGTTTTCCGATTTTCATGGCTGGAATTACCGGGTCATCGTTAAGGGTTTCATCAAGGACATCCACAATTTCAGCCTCTTCAAAAAGCTGCTGATAATACTGGGGCAGGTTCATACCGCTTTTGAGCAAGGGCGAGCCTGCAACAATGACAAGCATGAGGGCCAGTACTAGAAATATGAAGTTTTTGTGCAGTGTGCGTTTTGTGTTTTCATGTAGAGTATGCATTTTATCCATTCCTTTTAGTAGTGTTTGACAAAAACATTATATCCTACTGAAACAAGTGTAGGAAGCGTTCGTAATAAATCGTTCAAAATAGAAAAAATGCCCCATTTCTATTGTTAAGCATATGCCTATAAGATAAACTTTAGTTAGGTGAAAATGTTTAGTAAAGCTATGGTGAAAAGGGGAGGCAATATGAAAATGACAAGAAAAGTCTGTCTGATGACGATCCTTGCCCTGCTGGTTGCATCTGCACTTGGTTTCGGCTATGCGGCCGATGATGCAGTGAAAATCACAATCATGCAGACTTCAGACATGCATGGACGAATCTATCCGCATGATTATGCAACAGATTCAGCGGATACAGATGCTGGTTTTGCTAAAATCCAGACATTGGTGAAAGAAAAGCGTGCTGAGAATCCTAACAACATTCTTATCGACAATGGCGACACTGTTCAAGACAACAGCGCTGAGCTTTTCAACGACCTGCCTGTTCACCCAATGGTGCAGGCAATGAATGAAATGGATTACGATATTTGGAATATCGGTAACCATGAGTTCAACTTTGAGAAATCATTCCTGGACAGAAACATTGAAGCATTTGAGGGAACTGTACTTTCTGCAAATGTTTACAATGAAGGCACTGACACAAGATGGCTTGACGCGTACAAAATTTTCGAATTTGACGGCGTCCGCGTAGCGGTTGTCGGTATGCTGCCTCCTAATGTTCCACTATGGGAAGCTTCTGCACCAAGTCACTTTGCGGGTCTTGAGTTCACGAGCACACTTGCGGAAACTGGCAAGGTTGTCGCAGAGCTTGAAGGCAAGTACGATGTTCTTGTTGGCGCATACCATGTTGGTCCTGATGGAGAGCATGGCTATGAAGGCGTAGAGGAAATCGCAAACGCTTATCCACAGTTCGATGTTATCTTTGCAGGCCACGCGCATTCAAAAATAACAGATGAAGTCAATGGCGTTAAAATCATTGAGCCAGGTGCATACGGCTGGGCACTGGCAACTGCAGACATTGAAGTTGTAAAATCTGCAGAAGGCTACGAAGTCGCTTCTGTAGAAATTGCAAATCTTGAAACAGCTGATGCTGTCGCAGACGCTGAAATCACAGAAACATTCTCTTTTGTGCATGAAGAATCTGTTGAAGACGCAAACACAATCGTTGGCGAAATCACTGCAGATTTCATTGAGCGTCCTGACTACATTACGGGCGGTGATGCAATTGAAACAATGCCGACTTCACAAATTGAAGATACATCAGTAATCGATCTGATTAATGAAGTTCAAATGTTCTACACAGATGCAGACGTTTCATCAGCTGCACTCTTCAATTTCGGTTCTAACCTGAAAGCGGGAGACTTCAAAAAGAAAGATGTTGCTTTCATTTACAAATATGCAAATACGCTTGTTGGCGTAAACATTACAGGAGAAAACCTGCTGAAGTACATGGAATGGTCAGCAAGCTACTACAATACATATGAAAGTGGCGACATGACAGTTTCATTCAATCCAGACATCAGAGGCTACAATTATGATATGTTCTCAGGTCTTACATATGAAATCGACATTACTGAGGACGCTGGAAACCGTGTGAAAAACGTACTGATAGACGGCAAGCCAATCAATACAGACAAGGTTTATAAACTGGCTGTAAACAACTACCGTTTCGGTACCCTGATGGGTCTTGAGCTTGTGACAATGGATGACAAGTACTATGATTCATATGACCTGATGCAAGACAAGGGCCGTATTCGTGACCTGATTATCAAGTATACAGTTGAAGAAAAAGATGGTGTTCTTGCACCTGTAGTAGATAACAACTGGTCAATCACAGGCGTTGTATTCAACGCGGCACTTCAGGAAAAGGTATTTGATCTGGTACGTTCAGGCGCAGTATCTATTCCTAGAAGTGAAGACGGCAGAACAGCAAATGTAAAGGCACTCAACCTGAATGATCTTATTGAGTCAGGACTGATGTCAATGAGCAAATATACTGTAGTTTCAGGGGATATGCTTTGGATGATTGCCAAGGGATATGGTATGGCTTGGGAAGATCTAGCAAGTGTGAATGGACTTAGCAATCCAAATGCACTCTTCCCTGGACAAGAGCTGCTTGTTCCTGTACAGTAAATCGACTAGGACAATTTTAGAGTTACACTAAATAGATTTTCACCTGCATGGAGCCCTGTGTTCTATTGATACGATTGAAGCCTTTGTTTTCATTCACACATCAATAGGGCAGGGGCTCTTTTGCATGCGTGCCCAAATCCTTAAAATGTGATAGACTAATATGCGTAAATGGCGTGTTTTTACGCTGTGAAAAAGACAATGACTTATTGAGGTGAAAAATGCTTTACGTAACGATACAAGGCTATGAAATGAAGCAGGATGTTGAGAACCTTCTGCACACATTCTATGATAGAAATGAGATTGTTTTTATTCCTGAAAATCAGGAAGAGGAACTTGAAATTGAAGAACCCCGAATTGATATTCTGTCCATCAGTATTGATAAAGTCGATGGCCGTTATGTCTATATGGTTGCATTTGCAGGTGACGCCGATCCTGGCGCGGAAATACCGTGGCTGTCAAAGTCAGATGAAATCATGCTGGACACGGATAAAGCCATGTTAAAGAACTGCAAGCACGAAGTCAAGCTTGCCGTATATGACCTGATTAGTGAAGTGCGTAAGTCTTCAAGTCCCTGGGGCATACTGACAGGCATGCGTCCTGTAAAACTTGTTCATGACATGCTCGACAAAGGCTATTCCCCAGAAGTTGCAGGTCTTAAGCTCCGTGACCGTTACAGGGTTTCAAATATGAAAATTGAACTAGCGCTTCAAATCGCTCTGACTGAGCGTCCCTTCATTGAAAATGCCAAAACGGATCCACTGAGCCTCTATATTTGCATTCCCTTCTGTCCGACACGGTGCGTATACTGTTCTTTCCCATCCAATGCCATGGGTCAAAAGGGACACCTGGTTGAACCGTATTTGAAGGCCCTCTTCAGAGAAATTGAGGCAGTTGCTGAAATGATCCATACGAGCGGACAACAAATTGACTGTGTATATATTGGCGGTGGGACCCCGACTGCGCTCAGCGAAGAAGACTTTGAGCGCCTACTGGGGCATATTGAGCAGCATGTCAATACGCAGAATTTGATAGAATATACCGTAGAAGCTGGCAGACCGGATTCGATCTCAGAAAGAAAGCTTCAATTGATGAAGGACCACCATGTCGATAGAATCTGCATCAATCCACAGACAATGAACGATGAGACCTTTAAAATTATTGGCAGAAATCACGATGCAAAAGCGGTAGAGGAAGTTTATGCCCTAGCAAAATCCATTGGGTTCAAAACGGTGAACATGGATCTGATTGTGGGTCTTCCTGGAGAAGACATGCGGTCAATTGAGTCGACAATGGAACATATAAAGCGGTTTGATCCTGAAAATGTCACACTCCATACCCTTTCTGTAAAGCGTGCCTCAGAACTGAGTGCGCATCGCAGCAGCTACAGGCTGAATGAAGAAGACCTGACAGTTCGTATGATGGACGAAGCAATGGGGACCTTATACGGCATGGACATGCAGCCTTATTACATGTACAGGCAAAAGCGCATACTGGCAAATCTGGAGAACGTCGGATTTTGCAAAGAGGGCCATGAGTCGGTTTACAATATTCGAATCATGGAGGAACGCCATCCTATCCTTGCCCTGGGCGCAGGTGCATCGTCCAAGCTTATTGATCCTGAGACGCAGAAATTTGAAAGACAGTCCAATTCAAAAGGCGTGGAGGATTATGTAGAGCGTGTTGAGGAAATGATTGAAAGAAAGCGCGACTATTTTAAAAACGTATAGGCTATATTTGCCCCCAGTGCGGTTGACAGCTTGATATCGTTGATTTATAATAAGGTCAATTGAATACAGATGCGCGAGAATGAGTAGTGCATGTCGTATCAATAGCGAGTGGGGACGGTGGAAGCCCATGATTAAGACAGCATGAATGACAGCTCGGTTAAGATTGCAGTCTGTGTGTTTAGAGTGGGTTCATTTGAACCAACTAGGGTGGCACCGCGGGAAAAGATTATGTCCCGTCCCTATGTATTGCGCGTATGTCGCAAGTAGAGGGACGGGTTTTTTATTGTCCATGAAGTGTTATATTCCTAACAAATAGGATGTTTAACTTCAAAAGAACCGCCGGGTCACCGTATAGGAAAAAGTTAGGTAGTCTGTTTGAATTTAAAGAAATGCGTTCAGTCAGACTTGCATAAATTCTAAGATAAGGAGGCGTATGAAGATGAATAAACCAAGAGGAACCCAAGACATTCTGCCATCGGAGGTGCACAAGTGGCATCACGTTGAGAGCACTTTCAGAGATGTGTGCAGAAGATTTGGCTACAAGGAAATTCGCACGCCGTTGTTTGAGTATACAAACCTTTTCAAAAGAGGTGTAGGGGAAACAACAGACGTAGTAAGCAAAGAAATGTACACCGTTTTCAACTCGAGAGAGTACACGAATTACATTGCAAAGCGTGAACTGATGGATGCGCCGCCACTGGATGTCATGAAGGACTTCATGAATGACAAGAACGGTATGACACTGAAGCCAGAGGGCACTGCACCTGTTGCAAGATCATTTGTTGAGAATAAAATGTACGCTGATTCTCAGCCGACAAAAATGTACTATGTAACTGCATGTTCGCGTCATGAAAGACCACAGGCAGGCAGACTGAGACAATTCCACCAGTTTGGCGTTGAAATTTTCAGTGCCTATGGTGCGTCGGCAGATGCTGAGTCGATTGCAGTAGCAGATACATTCATGCGTGAACTGGGACTTACAAATATTGAGCTCAACATCAACAGTGTTGGATGTCCTGAGTGTCGTCCTAAGTACCACGAAATTCTTAAGTCATTCCTTTCAAGCAAGCTGGACAAGCTTTGTGAAACTTGCCAGGAACGTTATGAAAAGAATCCGCTGCGTATTCTTGACTGCAAGAATCCATCATGCCAGGCTGAACTTGTTGAAGCACCTGTTATGCTGGATCACCTATGTGACGACTGTGAAGACCACTTTGGCAAGCTGAAGACATACCTTGAAGCAATGGGTGTCGAATATGTCATTGACCCGAAAATCGTACGTGGACTGGATTACTATACAAAAACTGCATTTGAGTTCATTTCAGGTGAAATTGGTGCACAAAGTACAGTTTGCGGCGGTGGACGTTACAACAAGCTGGTTGCTGAAATCGGTGGACCTGAAACACCAGGTGTTGGTTTTGGCATGGGTATTGAGCGTCTGATCATGACACTTGAAGCGAACGGGATTGAATTCCCTGCACCTGCAACACCAGACCTATTCATTGTTGCAATGGGAGAAGAAGCACTCGCGCCAGCAGTAGGTCTGACACAAAAGCTTAGACTAAAGGGCATTAGCGCTGATACTGACCATATGGGTAGAAGTATGAAGGCGCAGATGAAATTCGCTGACAAGATGAATGCCAAGCATACGGTTGTACTTGGGTCGAATGAAATCGATCAGGGTAAGGCACAGATCAAAAACATGGAATCAGGTGAGCAAACTGAAGTTTCCATTACAGATATAGACAGTATTGTTGCGATTATAAAAGGCTAACGCACAAAAGAACAAGGAAAGAATTGCATCATATTTTGAGGAGAGTGTATTATGGCTGAACTGCTAAAAGGAACAAAACGGACGCATTACTGCGGCCATCTGCGTGAAGAGCACATTGGGCAGACGGTTACCCTGATGGGCTGGGTACAGAAGAAAAGAAATCTTGGCGCACTGGTATTCGTGGACCTGAGAGACCGCGAAGGTGTTGCTCAAATCATGTTCGATCCAGATTTGTCAAAAGAGGCTTTTGACAAGGCTGAAAAAACACGTGGCGAGTTCGTGCTTGCTGTTACTGGCGAAGTAAGAAAACGTGAAAGTATTAATGAAAATATTCCGACAGGTCATGTTGAAGTTTATGCAAAAGAGCTGAAGGTTATTTCAGAAGCAGAAGTACCGCCAATTCATGTTACAGATGAAGACAAGGCAGGAGAACAGCTTCGCCTGAAGTACCGCTATCTTGACCTGAGAAAGCCAAAGATGCAGAAGCGTCTGCGTTTCAGATATCAAGTTTCAAAAATCATCCGTGACTTCCTGGACGAAGAAGGCTTTATCGATCTGGAGACGCCAGTACTGACTAAGCCAACACCGGAGGGTGCACGTGATTATCTGGTACCGTCTCGTGTTCAGCAAGGTAAGTTCTTCGCATTGCCGCAGTCACCACAGCTTTTCAAGCAGCTGTTTATGGTTTCTGGCTTCGACAAGTACTTCCAAATTGTAAAGTGCTTTAGAGACGAAGACCTGCGTGCAGACCGTCAGCCTGAGTTCACACAGGTCGATATTGAAATGTCATTCGTAGAGGAAGAAGACGTTCTGGAAATGAACGAGCGCCTAATTCAGCGTGTATTCAAAGATTCGCTGGGTGTCGATGTGCAGCTGCCGCTTCCAAGAATGCCTTACAAAGAAGCCATGGAGCGCTTTGGTTCTGACAAGCCGGACACACGTTTTGGTTTTGAGCTGAAATCGCTTGACGATATTCTAGCAAATGCCGAATTCAAGGTGTTCAGCGATACAATCAAGTCTGGCGGTATGGTTAAGGCAATCAATGCAGAAGGCAAGGCAGACGACGTTTCGAAAAAGAAAATTAAAAATCTTGAAAAGTTTGTTAAAACATATGGTGCCAAAGGTCTTGCTTGGATCAAGGTGACTGAAGAAGGCGTTGAGTCTCCAATCGAGAAATTCCTTTCTGAAGATGAACTGAAGGGTATTCTTGAGACAATGGAAGCTAAAGCCGGCGACATGATCTTCATTGTTGCAGACAAGGCAAGAGTGGTATATGATTCACTTGGAGCTCTTCGTGTTGAGCTTGCAAAGCAGTTTGAAATGCTGGATGACAGTCAGTTTAACCTTCTTTGGGTTACAGAGTTCCCACTCTTTGAATACGACGAGGACGCTGGCAGATACTTTGCAATGCACCACCCATTCACATCTCCTATGGATGAGGATATTGACAAGGTGGAGAATGATCCTGGAAACGCACGTGCCAAAGCTTATGACATCGTACTCAATGGTGTTGAGCTTGGCGGCGGTTCGATTCGTATACACGACGCGCATCTTCAAAAGAAAATGTTCAAGGCGCTTGGACTTTCTGAAGAAGAAACAAATGAGAAGTTTGGCTTCCTGCTTGAAGCATTCAAGTATGGCACACCGCCGCATGGTGGCGTGGCATTTGGTCTGGACAGATTTGTAATGCTTCTTATAGGTGCTGAGAACATTCGTGAAGTTATTGCATTCCCTAAGACTCAAGACGCGAAATGTCTTCTGACAGATGCGCCGTCTGAAGCGGATGCAAACCAACTGGTTGAACTTGGAATTGAATTGGTGGCGAGCGAGAATGAATAGAAGTGGTATTGTCACAGAGTTAAAAGGCGATCGTGCTGCAGTAAGACTCCTAAAGCATACAGCTTGTGGAGACTGTGGTGCATGTCATCTGGGCGACGACAGCAAGCACATTACAATTGAATGTGCAAATCATGCAGATGCAAAAATAGGTGAAATTGTGGAAATTGATCTTGAATCGCCAAATGTCCTTGGTGCGGCATTCATCATGTACATGATTCCCCTTGCAGCCCTGTTGATTGGCGTTGTAGGTACATCTGTGGTATTTAACATGCTTGCGGCAGCAGGCGTCGTTGAATCTGCTGCATCTAAGGAAATCGTCGGTTCTGCAATCGGCGTTGCACTTATGGCAGCAAGCTATTTCATCATCAAAGGAAAAGAAGATAAATTTTCTTCAAGTCAAAAGTATTTGTCAAGAATTACTAAAGTTAAGCGTACGCAGTTGCAGATTCTATCAACTGACAGTACAATAGAAGAATAGCAACACAATCTTGGTGGGCCGCTTGATAAAGTTGGCCCACCTAAGTATAGGGATTAGTTATAGTTGAACGATACATATAATAATACTCAATAACGTTCGCATTTAGACTGAAACTAATTCATAATTGATTTGTGGACTGCTCACATATGTGCAGTCGCAACTCGACATCTTTAGGTATAAAGGGAGGAGAACCGATGATTTGTAAAGAGTTACATACTTGTGATCCAGAAGTTTTCGGCGCTATAGAGAAAGAAGCTGAAAGACAAAAGAATGGTATTGAACTGATTGCCTCAGAGAACTCTGTATCACCAGCGGTTATGCAAGCCATGGGCAGCGTTATGACAAACAAATACGCTGAAGGCTATCCAGGCAAACGTTACTACGGTGGCTGTGAATGTGTCGACGTAGTAGAAGTTCTTGCGATTGAAAGACTGAAGAAACTATTTGGTGCAGATCATGCAAATGTACAGCCGCACTCTGGTGCCAATGCAAATATTGCTGTATACTTCGCACTACTAGAGCCAGGAGATACGGTTCTTGGTATGGACCTGAGCCACGGCGGTCACCTGACGCATGGTTCACCTGTTAATATGTCTGGTGTTTACTTCAACTTCGTTGCATACGGCGTTAGCAAAGAAACTGAGACAATTGACTACGATGCACTTCGTGAAAAGGCTCTGGAAGCGAAGCCTAAGATGATTGTATCTGGTGCTTCTGCATATCCTCGTAAAATCGATTTCAAGAGAATCCGCGAAATCTGTGATGAGGTTGGCGCATACATGATGGTTGATATGGCACATATCGCGGGTCTTGTTGCTGCAGGACTTCACGAGAACCCATGTGATTATGCAGACGTTGTAACATCAACAACACATAAGACACTACGTGGCCCAAGAGGCGGTATCATTCTTTGCAAGCAAGAATATGCTAAGAAAATTGATAAAGCTATTTTCCCTGGTATCCAAGGTGGTCCACTGATGCATGTGATCGCTGCTAAAGCGGTTTCATTCAAGGAAGCTCTTTCTGACGAGTTCAAGACTTATCAGGAAAAGGTTGTTGAAAACTGTGACGCTATGGCAAATGCCATGACTGCACGTGACTTCAAACTGGTTTCAGGCGGTACTGACAATCACCTGTTCCTTGTTGACCTGAGAAACAAAGGTCTTACTGGCAAGAAAGCTGAAGCTATGCTGGGTGAAGTCAATATTACTGTGAACAAGAACACAGTACCATTTGAGACTGAAAGTCCATTTGTAACAAGCGGTGTACGTATTGGTACTGCTGCTGTTACAACACGTGAAATGGGCAAGGAGCAAATGGTTGAAATCGCAAATATCATTGCAGATACGCTTGAAGAGAAGGCTTCTATTGAAAGTCTGAAAGCGCGTGTCAGCGCACTTTGCGACGCATTCCCACTTTACTAATAAGATCATTCTTCATTGAGAAGAATAACAAGCACCCTCAAATACCTAGCCGTATTTGAGGGTGTTTTACATTGTCATTTGGTTTAAATCCCTGATTTTGGGGGATAATTGAAAGAGAAAACAAATGACGTACAGGGGGAAAACTGAATGCGGTCATACAATGCATTTCATAAAGAAATTCAGAAATACTGGATGCAGGATGCACCAGAAAAGGTACTAGAAGCATTAAAAACAGGTCTCTCCACATATGAAAAGCACCAGGAGGAGCTCATGTTTGAGGGTATTATGGCCTGCATAGAGCTTGGACTTGAAGACGAGAGTCTTGATCTTATGCGAAACGCTGATACAAGAGGATTTTGGTATCCGTATGAGGTTTTTCCAGAAGATAAGGCATACCAGTCCTTTATACAAAAATGGACCGCCAAAAGAACAGTGACTGCAACACAGGTCTTGCAGGTGGGACACGAAACCGAAAGGCATTCAGAGCCGAATTTTCTAGCCCTCCATGGATGGGGAGAGGACCTGCATCTGTTCAGACGTTATTTTAACTCCAGTGAATTTGAACGCAGGGGGAAGATACATTACCTTCAGTCAAGCCAGCAAATTGGCAGCATACAGTATGTATGGAACGATCACAAGCGTGCTGAAAAAGATATACGCCACTATCTATGCAGTACATTCGGGACCCTCAAAATACATGCCATTGGCGGGTTTTCTCAGGGTGGATACCTGGCGCTTGATATGGTTCTGAATGGGGTTGTCGAAGTAAAAAAGCTAGTTCTTGTATGTCCTGAGCCTGAGGACTATGCACTTGAGAATATTCGACTGCTTGCTGAGCGTGGTGTCAAGGTGCTTCTGATCACAGGAACGGAAGATTCAGAATATCCACGTCACGAAAAACTCTATGAATTGATGCGCCGTGCAGAGGTCAATGTGCGATATGAGGTTGTAGATGGCATGAAACACTGGATGCCAGATGATATTTCACTGCGTTTGGATGCATTTTTGTAGAAGTGTCACAATGCATTTTTCTTGTGTGCTTTTTAGGCTTCTGACAGGATTTGTGCGTGAAAAATCAAAAAACTTCGAAAAATGGATTGACATAGTATACTTAGTCACGTATACTACTTTTTAAATACATAATGATCTCATCGAGAGAGACTGAGGGATCGGCCCTGTGAAGTCTCAGCAACCTGCTCTTGGCAATCTTCTATGCCATTGAAGTAAGGTGCTAAATCCGACAGTCTTATAGGACTGGAAGATGAGTTAAGAAGACGCCATCAAACTTCTCTCATCTAACGAGGGAAGTTTTTTTACGTTAGGGACAAAAAAATGCACTTGTGTACAGCACGCGAACCATTTGTGCTTGCACAGAAATGGTTCGCGTGCTGTACACAAGTATATGGCGCGTCTAGCGACATGGGCGATCGAAGATTGCACTGTACGGTATATGGCGCGTCTAGCGACATGGGCGATCGAAGATTGCACTGTACGGTATATGGCGCGTCTAGCGACATGGGCGATCGAAGATTGCACTGTACTTTTCGCACATTTATGCACACGAACACAGCACAGCATTTGCAGTCCCCAGTAAGATTAAGGTATCTTTGCGGTATCCGGTTTGGATACCAGACTCTTTCTAGGTCATTGATGTAGCAAACAACTTATCTGTCAAAGAACTAACGGTTATGAAGGTTAAAAGATGGATAAACACTTAGAGAACCGATTATCGGATTAGAAAGAGAGGCAATGAGAATGAGCAAAAAAAATTATGGACTAGGAACAATCGCAGTTCAAGGAACTTATACGGCAGACGAGACAGGTGCCAGAACAATACCTCTACATCAGACAGCTTCATATGACCTTGGCAATGCAGACCGGGCAGCCGACTTGTTTGAACTCAGAGAAGCTGGAAACATCTATACACGTCTGAACAACCCAACAAATACGTATTTTGAAGAGAAGGTGGCACTTCTTGAGGGTGGTGTTGCAGCACTTGCAACAGCATCAGGTCAAGCGGCCATTACCCTGGCAGTACTGAACATTTGTGAGTCTGGAGACCACATTCTTGCAGCAAGCACACTTTACGGCGGAACATACACGCTGTTTGCATACACATTTAAGAAGTTTGGCATTGATGTGACATTTGTAGACCCTGAGCTGCCGCTTGAAGAGTTGAAGCAGCATGTTAAGCCAAACACGAAGGTGGTCTATGGTGAGACAATCGGCAACCCGGGGCTTAACGTCCTTGATTTTGAGAAGTTCTCTGAGCTTTCAAAGTATGCAGGCGCACCCTTTATTGTTGACAACACCTTTGCTACGCCTTATCTAATCAGACCGTTTGAGCATGGCGTGGATATTGTTGTTCATTCAGCGACAAAGTATATTGGGGGACATGGCAATAGCATTGGCGGTATTATTATTGACTCTGGCAATTTTGAGTGGACTAAAGAAAAGTTCCCTGGTCTTGTTGAGCCGGACCCAAGTTATCATGGCATGGAGTTTGTAAACACTTTCGGAAAGCTTGCCTATATTGTCAAAGCCCGTGTACAGCTGCTTAGAGATTTGGGGTCAACGCTGAGTCCTTTCAACTCTTTTCTTCTTCATACTGGTCTGGAAACGCTTCATTTACGTGTTCAGCGCCACAGTGACAACGCCCTGGAACTGGCCAAGTATCTGCAGCAGCATGAACTGGTGGAATGGGTTTCGTATCCGGGTCTTGAAGACCATCCTTCATATGCGCGTACGAAGAAGTATTTGCCTAAGGGCGCGAGCGGCGTTCTGACATTTGGTGTCAAGGGTGGGCGTGAAGCCGGTAAAAAGTTCATCAACAGTGTTGAACTGGCATCCCTTGTTCCAAACATTGGCGATGCACGCACACTGGTTATTCACCCAGCGAGTACAACACATTCACAGCTGACAGACGACGAACAGAGAGCATCAGGTGTTCTTCCTGACCTTATTCGAGTTTCTGTAGGCATTGAAGACATTGAAGATATTAAAGCGGACTTTGATCAAGCGCTTAGAGCACAGTAGGAGGGGTCGAAATGCCAGTAGTTGTACCTGAAAATTTTCCGGCGTTTAAAACGCTGACTGAGGAAGGCCTATTCCTGATGGATAAGTTCAGAGCAGAACATCAGGATATCAGACCGCTAGAGATTCTTGTGCTCAATCTAATGCCGCTTAAGATTGCGACTGAAGCACAGCTTTTGAGACTCATATCCAATACACTTATTCAAATCGACGTCACATTTATACATCCGACTTCACACGTGAGTAAGAATACAGATGCAGAGCATCTTGAGACCTTTTACAAGTCCTTTGATGACATTAAGAACAAGCGCTTTGATGGTATGATCATCACAGGTGCACCTGTAGAGCATCTTGAGTTCGAAGAAGTGACCTACTGGAAGGAACTAAAGGAAATTATGGATTTCTCGAAAACAAACGTGACATCCACCATGTTTATCTGCTGGGGGGCTCAAGCCGGACTGTATCATTTCTACGGTGTTCCCAAGCATCCGCTTAAGGAAAAGATGTTTGGCGTATTTGAGCACGATGTGCTTGCACGTAAGGTTCCACTTCTGCGTGGATTCGATGAAACCTTCCTTGCACCGCATTCTCGACATACTGAGACACGCAGAGAAGACGTGGAGCAGGTTGAAGGACTGCGTATTATTTGTGAGTCCGATAAGGCCGGTGTCTATATTGTAGCGACTGAAAACCTGAGTCAGATTTTCGTGACAGGACACTCCGAGTACGATGGCCTTACCCTTCATTTGGAGTATGCCCGAGATAAGGAACGCGGACTTGATATTGAACTGCCATATAATTATTATCCGAGCGACAATGCGGCGCTCAGACCCAAAAACAGATGGCGCTCCCATGCCAACCTGTTGTTCTCAAACTGGCTGAATTACTGCGTTTACCAGGTTACAGATTATGACCTCACAGTTTAAGACTTAGCCTTGTATTTGCGCAAATTATTGAACTTCATTAAATATCAAATCGAAATACTGAAACTGCCAAGGGGCTTGAATGACCTTGGCAGTTTTTTGTATGGAGAGGGTGGATCGGTTCATAAAGTGATTTGACTTGATGGACAAATTGTACTAAAACATGATAATGTTGTTAAAAAGAGGGAAATGTGTGAGGGGGTTATGTCGGGAATCTGATAGTTAGGTGAAACTCAAATATACAGAATGAGGTGAAAGTATGAATAGAGGTTCAACATGGAAAAAGTGGGATTTACACGTACATACACCTGCATCATATGAAAATACTTTTGGAGGTTGGGAAAGTTATATTGATCAACTGAAAAGAAAAGCTAGAGAAAATGAAATAGAAGTAGCAATTATAAATGATTACTTTACGCTTGAAGGATACAAAAAACTCATTCAGCAATGTAGTGAAGAGAATGGCACCAACTCAAATTGGTTCAATATTGGGGAGAAAAGGTTATATATAATGCCTGGTATTGAACTAAGAACTGGAAACTTCACTGGTGATGATACTGCTCTAAATGTTCACCTATTTTTTGACGAGAAATTAGACATAAAAATTGTCGAAAATTTTCTTCGAGGATTGGAGGTAAACTATAATGGTGAAACTGTAGAATGCTCTGAGGAGAACTTAATAAAAATTGGTTATGCAATTCATACAGATACAAATTTTGATCCAGTAATTACTATAACTGATGACATGCTTAAACATAAGGAACTATATAGAAATCTTGCGTGTAGTAAGATCATTACGACAATCGAGAGCATTAATAGCACTATTGAAAAACTAAATCATATGACAAAAGGTAACAATCAATATAATAATCCGGTATTACTTGCTGTTGCATTTTCGGGGCACGGTTCATTGGATGGTATAGAGTGGAAAGATGGTAGACCGATCAACATTAAATCACAGTACATGAAATGTGCCAATATGTTTTTTACAAGTAATGAGAAAGATATAAAGTTTCTGCTAGGTGAGCATCCATCTACACCTCCAGAAGAGTTTATAGAAAGATTTGGGGCGATTAAACCTGCAATATGGGGGTCGGATTGTCATGAGCTAGATACAATTTTTGAACCATCATGTGGTCATTCAAAAAAATTCACATGGATTAAGTCAGAGCCTACGTTTAGAGGATTAAAACAAGTTGTTATTGAGCCAAAGTATAGAATAAGAATTCAAGAAGGTTGTCCTAATCAAAAAGCAAATTATCAAGTTATTGACAGAATTAAATTTATAGATCCTTCTATGAGTCGGTTCGCTCCAGAGTGGCTGTATCTCAACGAGGATATGAATACTATAATTGGTGGGAAGTCTTCTGGAAAGTCATTACTTTTAAATAAAATGGCATCAACAATTAGTCCTCAATTGTATGAGGATAAGTATAATCGTTTTAATAATCTAGATTTTGAAGTTTACTGGAAAGATGGATCAGTTTATAAGTTGTCAGAGAAGTCATTAGAAATTGATAGAAAAAAGATTACATACATTCCTCAATTATTCATCAATCGACTCGCAGAAAATGAAGGTGGAAAACTGCATGAGGAAATACTCAAAATATTGAAGCAAAACAATGATTATAAAGGAAATCTTGATAACTTTACAAGTAAAACAAATAAACTTGAAGTAGATATTGCTGTGTTAACACAATCTGTATTTTCATCGAAAGTTGTGCTAGATCAATTACTAAGTGAGATTGTTGAAATAGGTGTACCAAACAATATTACCTCAGAAATTGAGAAACTCAAATCCGAGAAGAATAACTTAGTTGAGAAATCAAGTCTTACTGATGATGAAATTGAGTTCTATAAATCTACCGTCAGACAGATTTCAGAGTTAACAAAGCAAAGAGATTACTACTTTGAAAGTTACCCAAGAAGTCTACATACAACACGAGTGAATCTTGAATCGAGTTTAGATGGATTCAATAGTGATGTTCGAAAATATGAGGAGTCGTTGAACGGTGTAGTTCTTCATGAAAAGGACAAATTGAGCGCTGAGTTTTCAAAGATTAGACAGCATCTTAACGACATAAAGGAGGTTGTTGGGTCGATAGAATCTATTGAAGAAAGTAGTATTCAAAGATCAGAGGCTTTAACAAAAAGTATTGAGGATTTGAACAAAAGTATTGATTATCACAAAACCAAATTATCAAATCGTGAATTGATCGATACTATTAGCACAAGAATAACTGGTGAAGAGAAAAAATTGGAGCATGTAAGTAGGAAGCTTTCCGAGCTTGGTACATTGTATGACGAAGTAAAAGAAGAAATTAGTAAACTCTGTAAGTTAGTAATTGAACGTAGAAGAGAGTATATAGATCTGAATAGTGCTTTTAATAGAGTGATTTCGGATGTAGACGGATTAGAGTTTAGAATGGAACTAACTCTAGATCAAGAATTATTGGAAACGAGAATTAATAGTGTTCTAAACCAAAGATACATGGAACAGGCGAGTATTGACTTAAGTAAAATTCTAGAAAATGATGAGGAGTATTTAAATAATCTAATAGTAGATATTTTCAACAACAAAAATAATAGGTTTGTATTTAAACAAAATTTTGTTATTCGGGATCTTATAGTAGCTATTTGCAATGATTATAACAACATCAACTACACACTTTCACAGGATGGTGATGACATATCAACTATGTCTCCTGGAAAGCAAGGTCTTGTTTTACTCAAGTTGATTTTGCAGTTAAGTAACTCAGAGCACCCAATTCTAATTGATCAACCTGAGGATAACTTAGATAATAGAACAATTTCATTAGAACTAAATGATTTTCTTAAATTGAAGAAATCAAAAAGGCAAATTATTATGGTTACGCATAATGCTAATCTTGCAATTCTTGGAGACTCAGATCAGATTATTGTCGCAAATCAAATGGGACAAGCATCTTCCGATGACAATAAGCAATACAAGTTCGAGTACGTATCTGGAGCACTAGAAAATTCCTTTATTGATGAAGCTGCAAAAGGTATTCTGTTTAAGAAAGGGATACGAGAACACTCATGTGAAATACTTGAAGGCGGTAGAAAAGCGTTTAGAATTCGTGAGAATAAATATGGCATTGTGTAAGTATATTTGAGCAACACCTAACATGTCAATTCCCAAACATGCCCCGTTTTATACAAAATGGGGTTCTAATTATACAGTAAAATAATGTTAAAACAGTTAGTGATTAGTAGAAAAGGGGCGCGTCGGGAATTGCAGGAACGTTATATGAGATTGTAAAAGTGATAGTCAAATTAGAGTAAAAAGTGTAAAAATATGGTTTATTCCAAATGTACATTGTATTATAATAGATAGTAGTGCTTAGTTAACGATGATTAGAACTAACTGCAAAATACGGTTTATTACCATAAATTAAGGGGCTAAATTATGTGTAAAACTGACAAAGCAGTTAACGCTGGTGTTGACAATTCAACAGGGATTGAGTTTCAAAAACACTGCGCATTGCTGTTTATAATTGAAGATTTTGAAAAACTTAAAAATGAGGACTATTTTTTGTCAATAGAGCATCATGACGATGTTCTATTTTGCTATAGGGATGGTAATAATGACATTAGGTTCATAGATACTTACCAGGCAAAAAAGTCCTCAGTTGAATGGGGGGTTAAAGACCAATTACTTAATGCAATTAAAAATATTACTATTGTTGGAGATAGACTTTCAAATGAGAACTTTCCTAAAGCTCAGTCATATTCACATAAATTATGCTTTATAACAAACAGTTCGATTAAGCTACACAATGGTAAAAGTGGAAGTGACAGAATAACAGAAATTATTAGTGAAAGAAACAAAGAAGTACATTTCGAATCACTACACAATGAGATCCAAAATAACATAATATCTAAGATTGGTATTAACGATTTTAGTACTAAGAACGAATTGTCCAATATGTATCTTTCTTATGTTGATTTACCTAAGACTAGTGAACAACAACTAGCAGTAATAATAGGAAGATGTGAAACACTTTTGGGAGATAAAATTTCCGACTCTAAAGCGGCTGTAAATACTTTATTAAAATTATTTCGAAAAGTCGAGACAACCTTTAATCAAGGTAATATTGCATCAATCTTAGATAAGTCTAAAAGAGTTGAATCTAATGATATTAATGAGGCATTCAATATCATTACAACTCAGAAAAGAGCCTATGAGTTTTGGCGTAAAAAAGCAGATGTAATAATTGATGATTTAGATTTATTCGTAAGTGAACAGAGACTATTTGTGTCATACTTTAAAGACAGTTTTGATCTATTTAAAGATTTAGATCAAGGTGAGTATCATAGAATATATAAGTTTGTAGAAAGCAATATGAGCGTAAATAGTGAGTTTAGAAAGGAAACGGATTGCATAAAAGCGCTATGCGAAAGGTTTCTTACTTCTAAAGATTCACAGTTGAGTGAAACTGAGATCAAAGCCGCAATATATGCAGCGTATGTAGAATTGGGGGATATTGGTGTATACTAAGCTGAAATTTAATAGACTTTTTGTGTACTCGCAAGAACACAGTTGTTGCTTCAACACAGTTTTTGGAAATGAAATTAATATCGTATATGGAAAAAATACGTCAGGCAAGAGTACTTTATTTCAATCTATTTTGTACGCAATGGGGATTAACGAGAATAATAAGCTGTTGACTGAAATCTTAGATAAAGATGTTATCTTCAGACTTGATTGCTCGATTTTGAGAAACAAAACCATTGAAAAATTAACGTTTATAAGAGAGTATGAAACACTTATAATTGTTCAAGATAACAGACCAACTCGGAAATTTATAGGTATCAGTGGGAATTCATCTGCTGAACATGTACGGTTAAAGGATTATATTAGCGAATTGTTTGGATTCACCTTGATGCTTGAGCAAAAAGGTAAAGTTAAAAGTGCTCCTTTAGAAGCAATGATGCTTCCTTATTATGTTTCTCAAGCTGTAGGTTGGGTTTACTTAAGAAAATCATTTGGCAATCTTGATTTCTTCAAAAATTTTAGAGAAGACTATTTAGATTATTATACTGGTATAGAGAGCTTTGTTGATCGTGAAAAGAAAACAGAACTAGAGAGACTTTTAAGAATGAAAGACTCTGAAATAGAGTTCTATACAAGTATGCAGGAGAGTAATCAAGATCTAGCCATTTCGAGACTAAGTGATGAAAAATATGTTGAGACTTCTATAAATTATATTGAGGAGTTTAGTGAAAGACAGAAAAAACTGATTAATTTAGAAAAGGAATTCACTCTTAGGTGTAATGAGTTAAGTAATATCAGCAAACGTTTAAGCGTACTTCGAAAAGTGTCAAAGAACCATTTGAAGCAATCCCCCAAAGAAGGTGTATGTCCAACATGTTCTCAAGAGTTGCCAAGTAGCTTAGAAACTTGGTATAAGTACTATCAAGAGGAAAATGACACTAAAAGTGAAATTGGAAAATATGCCGACAGACAAAAAAAGATTAAATCAAAGATAAATAGTTTAAGGAAAGCAATTGCAACTGAAAGAATTGAAATTAGTAGAGGACATGAGCTTCTACAAAAACGTGATGAACGAGAGATAACTTATTCAAATTGGCTTGATATAAAGGCTAATACGAAACTACTAGAGAAATGCGAAGCAAAGTTAGGTAGATTAACAGTAGAGAAGTCTGATATTGAAAACCAGCTAAGGGAATTTAAAACAGAAAAAGAAATACTTGCAGAGCGGAACAAAAAAAGTGCAAATTTTGCAAGTTTGTTTGGAAGTTATTTGGTTCGATTAGGGATCGATAATTTGAGTGACAGGAAATACAATTATCTATATGAAATCACCGCATTTCCAATGCAAGGAGTTGAACTTCATAAAACTGTTATGGCTTATCATTTTGCTTTTAATAAATTTATTAAAGGAACAGGATCTATTCATAGAATACCATTTATGCTAGATGCAGTTTTTAAAGAAGATATTGAGTCGGATAACAAGGAGTTAATCTTAAACTTTGTATCTAAGCATAAACCTGATGACACTCAAATGATATTATCAATTGCAGAAACCAAAAATGAAAATGGCTTAATCGAAGGTTACAATAGCAAGTACTTCGGTGGTTCGGCCAATCTCATTTGCATTGGCGAATCTCAGAACGAAAGAGCATTTTTGGGAGCTTATAATACTAGCTATGATAGTTACGTAAGTGAGACTTTAGAATATATTAATGGTATTACCGATTAGATAAGTCAGACTTTATGTAGAACTTTTAAAACCTCATATAACACTGCGGTTCCAGACATTCCCCTTTTCATTTATACGAATTGGGGAATTTTTACTGGCTTATATATGTTAATAAATAAGTCTTTCTTGTGAAGAAAAATGAATGCAATTATATCCATTTATGTAATTTAAAAGCCTAAACGTGCAATGAAAGTTGAAATATAATGTGTAGATGGTAATTTATAATTGTGGGTTAAGGGTACTTCCCTTAACTGTGTTTGTCAACGAAAAAATGAGCCACTCGCTCATGAAATTATGAGCCACTGTGATCATGAAAAAATGAGCCATATGCTCACAAAACGATCATGAAATTCTGAGCCACTAACCGATCGACTGATTGAGTCGGTAAGATGCTCCATTCATGTTTAAGATGTGGCTTCTAAAAGTTACACGGTCAATCAGAGCTGTTGTCAGCATTGTGTCTGGGAAGAACTGATCCCAAGCAGAAAACTCACAGTTCGTGGAGAGAATGATGCTACCACGCTCAGACCTTTCCGAAATGACCTGGAACAGAAGCTCTGACTGATACTTGTTAAAGCTCAAGTATGATAGCTCATCGAGTATAAGAAGATCTACTTTTTCAAGAGCTCTAAACGTTTTTCCAAGCTGGTGCTTTGCTTCTGCCTCACTAAGAAAAACAGCGAGATTTGCAGCAGTAAAAAACTTAACATTGTAGCCTGCCTTACATGCTGAAAGGCCAATAGAAATGGATAAATGAGTTTTTCCAGTCCCAGGATTGCCTATCATTATGATGTTTTCCTTGTTTTCAATGAACTTGCCCGTTGAAAGCTCATGAACAAGTGCTGGACTGACGTGTTCAAGTCTGCCTATATCGAATGAGTCGATGGTTTTTCGCACGGGGAATTTGGCTGCTCGAATCCTTCGTAGATGTTGATTATGTTTACGACTATCGTGTTCTGTCTGAAGAAGCATTAAAAGAAAGTCTTCATAAGATCCGTTTTCACTCATACATTCTCTGAGAGTGTTTTCATAGTCTTTTATAGTTGGAAGGCGCAGATCCTTGGACAGAAGTTTGATCTGTGCAGAAACTGGAGATGTTATCATGCGTTTTGCCCTCCTTTGATAAGGCGGTCATAAGACCCTAAGTCAGATGAGATAGGTGTTACTGAAGATATGTTGTTTTTATCAAGATAAGCCTTTACAGCTTCAACTCTTTGGTGAGGTGATGCCACCCTGCCTTCGATTTCCTGAAGAACTTTAATCGGTAGATTCTGTTTGATCGGAGCCGCTTGGAGAACAGAACGGGGTCTTTTCTCGATGAGGGGCATGTAATGAGATAGTTCATAAATCTTCTGGTGCCTTAGATAACAGCGGTTGTGATGTGCTATCCGCTCTGAACGACACCAGATTTCTATCAGGCTTGAAGATGCTCGAACTGTAACTTCGTATCCAGAATACTTGCATGGTACGGAGTACTTGTTCGTCTCAAAACTTACAAGCGAGTAGCTGTTTACACGTGCTATGAAGCGATTTGAAACATCCAGCGGAAATCTTGGTAGCTCAGTAAGTTCGGTTTTTTCAAGCGTAAACATCTCACCTACGGTATTAGGTTGACCTTGAATCGTATGGTTTAAATACTTGATACAGAATCTTTCAAGGTGTTGATTCAACTCTTCAAGAGACTGTACTCTAGGTCTTGGAACAAGAGCGTTTCGTCTAACATAACCAACTAGATTTTCAACAAGGCCTTTCTCATGTCCGCTGTTAACATTGCAGTAATCGGTATAAAAGGCATAATGAGCTTGGAGTGTTAAATATCTTTCGGTTTGTTTTGTAACATAAGCGCCGTAACCTTCTGATACAGCAACTTTGGCATTATCAAAGATGACACGCTTTGGAACACCACCAAAATGTTCGAATGCTTCTATATGACCTTCAAGAAAACTTTCTAAGTTTTCTCTGGGAAAAGCAGTTACATGAAATGCATCGCTGTGGCACAGACGTGCGCAGAATAGTTTTACTCTAACAACTTCACCATCAAGGACAATGTCTGCTTCTCCAAAATCCACTTGAACGGCTTCGCCAGGTTCAAAGGAAAGTGGAATGAACGCAGCGTTAGTTTTCTCTTTGAGTTCACGAACGCTTCTTCTAATAGTTGATTCACTGCCTTTAAAGTCCAGTTCCTCCACGAGACGTTCGTGTATTCGAACAGCTGTGTGATGTTGTTTCTTAGATTTTACAAGTTTATCTTCCTCAAAGCACTGCTTGATGAAGTTTATAATCTCTGGTGTTACCACTGTTCCCGAACGTTTCGTATATGGTTTTCGATCAGAGGGGAGCTGGTCACCTCTGCAGTACTTTGAGACAGTGTTACGGCTGATTCCTAGTGTTCTTGCAATTTCTCTTTGGGATAAGCCTTGTACTGAGTACATTTGTCTAATCTGATCATAAATTTCCAAGGTAATTGTCACGCCCTTTTCCCCCTGACGATAGTTTTTCTTCTATCGTACAAGGTTTATTAAGTGGCTCAAAATTTCATGATCATTTTAGCTATAAATGGCTCACTTTTATATTAGCGAATACACTTAACCCATTTAGACAGTTTTAAGGAGTTGAAGCTCTATGAAATTGAAATCGAGCAAGTATATTTTCACACTAATATTTCTTATGCTTTTAGTCATAATTGGTAGTAACACTAAATTGCTTAATTCGCATAAACCAAGTAATGTTGTTGAGTATGGAATTAGGACCACAAAGGGGAATATTATAAGTACAGGTAAAACAATTCCTCCTAAACTGATAGAAGATGGTCTTATCTTAGAACTTAGTCAAGATCTTCAAGAAACTAGAGATTATCTAGTCCTTTTTTTTATAGACTATCAACAAGTGTTTGTGGAAAGTTCAAGTGAAATAGTCAAGCAAATTAGGGTTGAATTAGATCCACTAGATACTGAGAAGATTCCGTTTAAGATAGATTTACCTAGTGGCTCGAAAGAACTTTCTATATTAATTATAAAAAAGCCAAATTATATGGTTGAACAAGGCGATGTGGAACGTGCTATGAAAGCAGAAGATGTATTGAGTCTAAGATATTGTATTGATTTAAATTCAGAAAAGGAGTATCAGTTATCTAAATTAGAACATGATGTAATTGATGGAAATCAAATAACAAGAGTATTTCTTTCAAATGAAAGAAATGAGTTGAAGATATGCACGACCTTAGCATCGGGAGAAGAGACATACATAACCCTTGGAAATAAAAAAGATACAGGGGTTGAATATGCACTCATAGCGCTTAAAGATTGGAATCAAGTTCCAATTGAAAATGAACTTGTTCAATATTTTTTCGTCGATGTAAACAAATATATAATATTTAAACATATACTTCCAAAAACAAAACATGAAGCAAATTATCAGTTGATACTATTTCCATATCCATTTAATGTGACTGAAAAAGACTTATCTACGACATTTACATATACTACTCATAGAATTCATATACTTGGAGATGAATAATTATTTTAGAGTTAGACAGTAAAAATCATATAACACAGCAGTTCCCAAAATGCCCCTTTGTTTATGAAGTGGCATTCATTATACTAAGTTATGGTAAAATAGAGCATACGAAATTAACCTAGAAGGGCGCACGCACGCCAACCACAGGAAGGCCATATAACAGTTCCTGCCTAAGCATATATGGATATAATTTTGGCTAAATTAAGGAAATGGGGAGTCGGTATGGAAATAAGTTTTGCATTTATTGATGGTGGAACGGAACTAATTAATGAAATTAAGCCATTGTGGGAAGCGCTCAATCTTTATCATCAAAATAAAGCTGAGCATTTTAAAGAAAAAATTAAGGAAAACACATTTGAAAACAGACATAAGAAATTCTTCAGTGGAGAGTTTAAAGTATTTGTTGAAATTGTAAGAGTAAATGATCAAGTGCAACCAATAGGGTACTGCATAAGTAGTCTTAGTGATGACGGTATAGGTGAAATAGATTCATTATTTATTGAAGATGAGTACAGAGGATATATATTGGGTGAAGCTTTGATGAACAATGCTTTAAAGTGGTTGAAAAGCAACAATTCAAAGACAAACAGAATAAAAGTTGCAGAAGGAAATGAGGCAGTACTGAATTTCTATAAGAAGTTTGGTTTTGAGACGCGTTATTACATACTTGAAGAAATTAATTTAAAAGATATACAGGAGCTTCAATGAAACGGTTAGTCTTTATACATGGACCAAATGGCGTTGGTAAAAGTACAACGTGTGAATTATTACACGAAAAGCTGCGTAACTCTGCATGGGTTGAAAGTGAATGGGCAAGAAGAATTAATCCATTTGAGTTTACCGAAGAAATTGAAAATATGACGGAAAATAATATTACCATGTTACTGAGAAGCTACTTAGAATTATCTACAGTAAAAACTGTTATATTCAATTGGGGTATTCATGGACCGAGAAAAAGAATCTTAGAGAGGGTATTTTCTAATCTATCTGATATCGAGTATCAATATATCCCTATCCTAATTACGTGTAGTGAGCCTGAAAATGTGTTGCGGATGAAGCAGGATCAAAGAAGTGCGTTAAGAATTTCGAGGGGCCTTGAAATACGAAGCTTATATGATAATCTCGACAGCCATCGGATCGACACAACGCGTTTAACCCCCTTTGAAGCTGTTGAAGAAGTCTTAGATTACTTAGAAAGCATAACGGAATAACCCAAGTTTTATAATATGTTTCACAGCAGCGCCTACATGCCCTGAGGGAAGCCCGTAACATCGTGTGGCACAGTTTATAATCAAAAAAAGTGAGTGGTTTGGCAGAAGTAAATGGGCTCGCACGTGAACCTTGGGAACGGTATATGGAAATTTTCCTCAATCAACAATTTGCAGAAGTTAAAGTTTAGAGTAGTAGTTTTCAATAAAGTTTATTGCATGCAATTTATTGGAATTAACGTATTTATGTTTTATCAAATAACAGGATCGAGTAGGTGGTGGATTTGTCAGAGGTTGTTCATAAAAGGGACCTCTGTTTTTCATTGTCTCAAAAATGGACTTTGGAACAATACTCCATTGATTTTCATTATTTAATAAGTCAAAGATTAAGTGTGCTGCATCGACGCGGATCATATGATTGTCTTCTTTCCATAAGGAATCATGCCAAATTTGATAGCTGTATCCCCAGTCCATGAATATTTCATGACAGCTATTTAGTTCGCAAGGATTAATAGGGGCTATATTGTGAGATGGTTGTCCGTAACGTACAAGTACCATTTCCTCATCAAGAATTTTGTTGACAATGATATTCGGCATATTGAAATCGCGTTTAACAAATCCAATGTCAACATCACCAGCCTTAATGCTTTCATACGTTTCAAGAGTATGTTGTGTAATTATTCTTGGTTGAACATGTTCAAATTCATCTAATAGGGTCTTATAGAGCGGTGGCAATAAATATAAGCTGATACTATCTGCTGTTCCAATATTTAGAGGTGTTTTGTGACTTAAGAGACGAATGTTTTTGATTTCTTTCTCAATGAGTATAGATTTTTCAGCAACATTAATAAATGCACGTCCATAGTTGGTTAAGGTAATACCTCGAATGCCTGGTTGCCTTTCGATTAGCTTAAAACCTAATTCGTTTTCTAAATTTATTAGTCGATGGCTTACAGAGGATTGTGACAGGTGAAGAATATCAGCAGCTTTTGAGATACTGCCGTTTTCAATTATTGCAAGGAAAGCTTGAATGCCTTTCGTGTTCATAATGAGACTCCTTATAATATCTAAAATATAGATATATAATATCTAATTAATTCGCTTTATAACTATTTGAGTCTATATTAACATGACTATAACGAGAATAATAGTGGAGGCGACATATGAGTTTTATTGCATTAATATTGGTTATTTTTTCTACGCTATGTCATGCATATTGGAATCTGATCCTAAAAAGGACAACAGGTGGTATCCATTTCATATGGTTATTTACAGTAATAACAATTGTACTGTATATCCCAGTTGTTATTATGGAATTGGATGGATTCTATAAAATGATGAACGATAAGGTGTTTATTGTATGTATAGGCAGTATGATATTTCATCTTATGTACTTTCTATTTTTGGATAAAGCTTATGAGTTTGGTGAACTTTCAATTATTTATCCAGTAGCTCGAGGTATTGCACCAGTTATCACAATCATTATAGCCATTACATTTCTCAATGAAAAAATGACAGGTGCTCAAATAGTTAGTGTCGGACTCATTATGTTTGGAACATTCATCTTGTCAGGTTTTAGTTACAAATCGGGAAAAGCTATGTCAACATCGTTTGTCTATGCAGTAGCTTGTGGAATTATGGTTGCATCATATACGGTGATTGACAAAGTTGCGGTTGCAAATTACAACATTTCGCCTTTTATCTTAGACTTCATTAATAATGTAGGACGAGCAGTGGTGTTGGTTCCACTTGTATCTAAGGATATTGCCCAGCTGGAACATGTTAGAAAAGTGTACTTGAAAGAAGCCGCAATAATAGCAGTTTTATCACCACTATCTTATGTTCTGATTCTATTTGCCATGAAGAATGCACCTGTTAGTCTAATATCACCGCTTCGACAGTTTAGTATTGTGATTGGAGCGACACTAGGCATTAAGCTACTTTGTGAAAGCAAGGAGTATATTAAGTTAGCAGGCATATTAATCACGCTATTTGGAGTGGTCTGGTTGAGCTTGTAGCACTATAGATAGCTCGTGGCCAAGAAAAACGTTCCAAATGTCATTAACATATCAATTCCCAACAAACCCCTATTGTTTCAAATAATAGGGGTATTTGCATTGTCTAAATGTTACAATAGAGTATATGAATTCAGTGCAGAAGGGGCGCACTTGGGAACTTTAGGAAGGTTAATATGACGCTTTTACTTAATATATTTGAAAAAGCAGGAGGAATGAAAATGGACTATGTTTCAAGTCTTAGAACGCATTGTTCTGGTCAAGCAAAATTGTAGTACCAAGAGCTAGTCTGAATGCCTTGCCTCAAATGGCGATAGCCCTCCATTGAAAGAATGTGGTCTTCTGTAGTTATACCAATCAAAAATATACTCATAAACACCTTGGTTGAGATCAGCATCATTTTCAAAGGTGTACTGATAAATGAACTCCGTCTTCATCGTATTGTAAAACCGCTCCATAGGTGCGTTGTCATACGGATTCCCAGCTCTGCTCATGCTTTGAGTGATGCCCTTGTCCTCACAAAAATTTATGAACTCACGAGAAGCGAACTGAGATCCCTGATCGCTATGAAATATAAGATTTTCATCAATCTTATTTGATGATAATGCTATTTTCAGAGTTTCTAATGCAAGATTCGTATCGATCCATTTGCTGTTGAGGCTTGCAACAATACTACGGTCATACAGGTCAATAATGCTGCAATTGTAACGCTTTGCACCATTTTTAAGTGTTAAATATGTGAAATCCGAACACCAGACTTGGTTCGGTTTTTCAGAAGTGAAATTTTGTTCGAGTAGATTTTTGAAAATATGATGAGCATAACCTTTCTTGTAAGGCTGTTTCTTGCGTCTGGTTATTGCTTTCACGCCCATTTCACGCATGTAGGAATAAACTGTACCATAAGAGCACTCGACGCCTTTTCTGACCAGTAAATCACAGATCATTCGGTAGCCAAGTGTCCCATTGTGCTGATGATAGAGAGCCTTGATTTGCCTTTGCAAGGCCATCTTTTGCTTTTTATAATTTGCTTTACGATTTTTAAGGTAGTTGTAGTAGTGATTTGGATGTAATTTGAACTTGGCTAGCAGCCAGTTCACCCCAAAGACTATATGATACTTCTTGATAAACTCATATTTCTTTAGTCGATTTCCTTCGCAAAGAATGCTGCTGCCTTTTTTAAGAAGTCGTTCTCCTTTTTAGCTTCAGCAAGTTCTTTCTTGAGACGCTTGATCTCCAACATTTGATCTGTTTCATTTTTTAATCTGGGGTCTGTCATGCATTCTTTGCGGTGTTTATCAAGCCAATATCGAAGTGTGCCACTACCTAGGTTGTATTCAGCCGTTAGGCTTTTGATCGTTCGTCCTTCTTCAAGATGAAGACGGATAATTTTTTCCCGAAGAACAGAATCATATTTGGGTTTGCTCATAGTCGTAACTCCTTTTCAAGTTTGAATTATATCATCAAACTCGCTCATGGTGTTACAACTTTACTATAGCAGGACACATATAGGTACTAAACCCATAATAATGTGTGGAGCAAATGTAATTTTAATAAATGAACAGGGTGAAATCTTGCTGCATCATAGAACCGATCATGATTGGTGGGGGCTTCCTGGAGGCGCAATGGAATTAGGCGAAAGTTTGGAAGATACAGCAAGAAGAGAAGTGAAAGAGGAAATAAATTTGGAATGCGGAGAACTAGAGTTGTTTAATGTATATTCTGGTCCAGAGCTATACTACAAATATCCGGATGGAAATGAAGTGTATAATGTTACAACCACGTATATCTGTAGAGATTTTAAAGGTGAGATTGTAGTAGAAAAAACAGAAGGAAGAGATGCACGATTTTTTGCACTAAATGAGGTGCCGAAAAATTTGAGCACAACTATCGCACCAATAGTAGAAGAATACATATTAAAGAGCACTAAATAGATTTCAGAGAATGGATGGCGAAAACATACTGCATAATAGCAAACTGTCTTAATGAAAGGCACCCAGCAAGAACGGAGCAAATAATGAACTATATCATAGAGAAATTGAATGACCTGGAGAAAGCACCCTATGAGTTGTTGCTACTGGCAGATCCAAGTAGGGATGCAATTGACGAATATCTAAATCGAGGTGAATGCCATATTTTGACTGATAATGAGCAAATAGGCGTTTACGTTTTGATTAAAACTAGGCCACAAACATTGGAATTAGTAAATGTAGCAGTCAAAGCGTCACATCATGGACAAGGCATTGGAAGAAAATTAGTAATGCATGCTATTGAAACCGCAAAGCAAAATGGATGTAAAACTTTAGAAGTAGGAACCGGAAACTCCAGTGTAGGTCAACTGGCACTCTATCAAAAGTGTGGGTTTAGAATGACCAGTATAGACAAAGATTTCTTTATTAGACACTATGACGAAGAAATCTTTGAGAACGGAATCCAGTGTAGAGATATGGTAAGATTAAGTTTAGATTTTTAGTCGCCAAGTAAAGAGCGTTCTCAATACCCCTGTGGAGACACAGGGGTTCAGACTGTAGAAAAACTCCGAAATACTGCGTTGCTGGATAAAATC
The DNA here is from genome assembly GCA_963678925.1 of uncultured Acidaminobacter sp. Classification (GTDB taxonomy): domain Bacteria; phylum Bacillota; class Clostridia; order Peptostreptococcales; family Acidaminobacteraceae. Next base: position 4,141,725 of record OY787533.1, read on the forward strand.
CGCTCTGATCACGTACGCTGAGTACGCTCACAGAGTGGATTTTATCCGCGTCTGGTCTTTCGAAGTTCTCTACAGTCTGTCATCTTTTCGACTTTGTCGACAACCTGTACCCCTATGGAGACATAGGGTGTCAACACCGTTCAAAATTTTAATAAAAACAGCGTTTGAAATTTCAAGATTTTCACCGTTCTTCTTGCATATTTGAAGCATAAAATCCAGCACGCTTCTTTTCACGAATTCGATAGCTGTCGCCCTTGATGTTAACTGTCGTCGAATGATGCAGCAGCCGATCAAGAATCGCTGTGGCAATGATGGTATCACCAAAGACTTCGCCCCATAGACCGTAGGTCTTGTTGGAAGTCAGAATGAGTGAGCCTTTCTCATATCGATTCGATATGATCTGAAAAAAGTAGTGTGCCACTTCATCATCCATCTGTGTGTAGCCGATCTCATCGATGATCAGAATATCTGGTTTATTGAAAGTCTTCATCTTGCGATGGATTTTTCCAGAAGCGATGTTTTCCTTAATCATCGTAATCAGCTCATGGGATGTAATGAAGTACGCTGTATAACGGCTCTCAATGGCCTTCATAGCAAGTCCAACAGCCAGATGCGTCTTACCTACACCGGGCGGTCCAAGAAGTATAACATTCTCATGCTTTTCAACAAAGCGTAGTGTCATCAGTTCATTAAAACGCTGTTTATCCGCACTGGGTTGAAAGTCGAAATCGTAGGATTCGATGGTTTTATGAAACGGCAGTCGTGCCAGTTTCATGTTGGTCTTGACCGCTCTGTGATTCTTGGCTTGTATTTCAGCTTCAAGAAGCTTGAGCAGAAACTCAAGGTAAGATATACTATTCTCAGAAGCGCTTTCGGCGTGGTGATCATAAACCTCTGGGATATGCATAAATCCCAGTTCAGTAAAGGCATTCAGAAGCCTTTTGTTCATGATTTCACCCCCGAATTAATCATGTCATCGTAGACCTTTAGGGGTCTGATGTGCACTTTGGAGTCTTTCTGAGAAACAAGTTTTGGAGCTGTGCCGGCAACGAACTTATCTCTCGATGTGAGACCTTCAAAGTGCTCTTTATTTTTTGAAACATGATGTTTTCCAAGTCGTTTGACATGAGTGCAAATGTGTTCACCGCTAAGTGTGAAAATATCCATGTAACCATTGAGCATGTCTCTGACACGCACAGTATGTCCAGCATATTTATGAGGCACGCTGTACTTATTTGAGCAAAAGGATAGGAGGCAGTCGGAAGAAACCTTCCGGGTTTCGTCAGCGTGGAGCCTGAAACTTGTCTCATTCCGAGGTTTCAATGGTTCCTCATTAAGTCGCTTTTCAGGCGCTTCGTGCGTCGTACCATGAATCCGTCTATTGGCTGTTGCCTCCAACCAGTATTTTATTTGATGATTCAGATCATCAAGACCGATGACCGCTTCCAAGCGTGGCCAGAAGTTTCTCCGGACATATTTCACACCGCTCTCAACCTTGCCTTTCGTTTGTGGATGATAGGCTCGACTGGGAATCGGCTTGAAGGCTTGATGTCTTGCAAAGGCGAGAAACGTCTTGTTAAAGCGTTCTGGACCTTTCGCTTTGATGTTTTTTACTACGGTGCGCATGTTGTCATACACGATGTTTTCAGGCACACCACCAAAGAACTTGAAGGCTCTTTCATGGCATTCTATGAGTGTTTGAAGCTTCTCATTTTCAACGAACTCAACATACATGGCTCTGGAATATCCCATGACCATGACAAAGGCGTGAACGCGTTTTTTCTTGCCACCTTTGTCGAGATAGAACTCACCCCAGTCAACTTGAGCTTGTTCTCCAGGCTTTGTCTCAAAGCGCTTGAAAGCTTGTTGCTTGCAGCGTTTTCGATGAGGCCTCATGAAATCTCGAAGGATTGTAACCTTACCTGTATAACCCAGTTCAATGATTTCATCAAGAATAATCATGGCATTCAAACAGCCTTCGTTCATTCGCCTTAAAATATAGTTCTTATACGGATCCAGTTTAGATTCTGAAGGCTTTCTGGAATAGGGCTGATGTTCTTCCGTGGTCACTATGGTTTTTACTGTATTCCAGGAACGTCCTGTTATTTTTGCAATGTTTGTAATCGACATACCATTAGCATAAATTTGCTTTATCATATGAAACTCCTCTTGTGTTGTCATACGGCAGCTCCCTTTTTACATGAGCATACCGTTTATTTTGAGGAAATTTCAACCGTTGTTTTTCTGTAGTTTAGCACCGTTGTTCACATAGGGGTTGTTTTGTATTATTTTGTGGTAAAATATAACATAAGAGTATATAAAAAGTGGGAGTACGTTGGCAAGTAGAGTCGTATGAAAAAACAGTGGTAACTGCTTGAGGGGGAGTAAGAATGATGCTTGAAATTCGGGTAGCTGACATTGCTTCAGAAGCATATAAGAAATTTAAACAGTGGATTTTAGACGAATGGAAAGAAGTTCAGCAACTGCCAGATGCAGCGGACGCATCAAACATTCCATTGCCCCTATTATCATTTGAAGAGTCTACACTTGCAGGTGGACTGACTTTTATTAAATATAAGAATCCTGAAAATATTGAAGATGCATTATGGATAAATACCGTGTTTGTTCATGAAGATTATAGAGGCAACGGAATTGCACAAGCCTTAATAAGACGTGCAGAACAGGTTTGCTTAGATAATGGATACACCACCTTCTATGTGTATACGGATAAACCGAGTTTGTATCTGAAACTGGGCTGGAGCGTACTTGAGCAGGATGGAGATAATTATGTTCTATTTAAACAGCTAGGGAAAGCGATGTGTCAAACTATATAGTTGAAGTAGGTGAACATGTATGAAAAGAATTTTAATACTTGGTGAAAGTGGCTTCATAGGGACGTCCATAGGTAAACGCCTAGAAAAAGAAGCGGGTTTTGAAATTTTCGGAACATATAATCATACAAATACAAAATTGCTTTCAGAAGACAGGCAGTTTAAGTTTGATCTTACAGAGATGAATCAGCTTCTAAATAAAGTGAAGGAAATAGAGCCGGACTATATTGTTTCTTGCCTGCGCGGCGATTTTGAAGAACAGTTTAAAGCGCATGAAGCCTTGGTGAAAACACTTTTAGGAACCAAGACGAAATTGATCTTTATATCAACAGCCAATGTCTTTGATGCTGACAGCAGTAAAGGTCATTTGGAACATGATGAAAGAAAAGCAGATTCACCTTATGGGAAGTTCAAAATTGAATGTGAAAACTTGGTGCGTAATCATCTTGGTGAACGTGCTCTAATTATTAGACTGCCTATGGTCATTGGTAGGGAATGCAGTAGAATAAAACACCTACGTGTGTCAGTTCTGAATGCAAGGGAGTTTTTGGTATATCCCAACTTACGGATAAATACAACTACGGATTTGATGGTAGCTGAGAAAATATATTACATAATTAAGAACAATCTTAAAGGTGTCTTCCATTTTGGAACATGTGATGAGATGCGTCACGAAGCATTCTTTAGAGAAATTGCAAGCAGCTTAGGATATAGCACACGAAGCTTTAAAGTCGATGAAAGGGTGACTGGGTACTTTTCGTTAAAGACCGTGAGAGCACTGGACTTTCCAGTAGAATTGACCCTTACGAGCAATAAGGTAATTGAGTTTGCTGCAGGAAAAAATGACTCTGCTTAAATGCGCATGTCTAAGCTCAAGTGATATTGGAATGGAATATGACATAAGTTTACTGTCCAAATTTTTGTGAAAGGTGGAGGTAGAGTGGAACATAGAATTGAAGTGCTTGATTTTGAACTGGATATTGTAGGGGTCAAAAACCGTATAGAAACCAGCAAGGCATTTGAAATAGTGCCAAAACTGTGGCGTGAATCAGAGGAAAATGGATTATTGAAGCAGCTCATTGATATGGCATGGGAAAATCCACAGTGTCAATTAGAAAGTTTATTGGGCGTGTCTGGGAACACCTCAACGATTGATAGTGAAGAATTCGATTATATGATGGGGGTCCGTTACAGTAATCCGACCCCAGATAACATGGAAAGACTAATTATACCAAAGAGTACTTGGGCTGTTTTTCCCAATAATGACACGAACGTTTGGAAGCAAATATATTCAGAGTGGCTGCCAAAATCCGGCTACACACTTGCAGACATTCCGGTGATTGAGTGCTTTTACCCACCAGGTCATGAGCCTGAAAAGGAAATATGGGTTCCTGTTTTGTCGAAATAGTCGGTTGGTTAAAAGGTGAAAAATGAAAAAGATCAATAGAATACATATTGTTGGAGCTTCGGGATCCGGTACGACCACATTAGCGGCAGCGCTTTGCAAAAGAGAAGGATTTAGACATTTTGACACGGATGATTACTTCTGGGAAGATACCGACCCAAAGTTTCAGAAGAAACGGCCTGTTGAAGAACGGTTGAGAATGCTAAATAGGGAGTTTGAGAAATGTGACAAATGGATTTTGTCAGGCTCACTATGTGGATGGGGTGATTCTCTAATTCCACAATTTGATTTAGTTATTTTTCTGAGCCTGCCACAAGCTGTGAGAATGGAACGTCTGCTCCAACGTGAAATAGAACGTTATGGAGATCAAATTGAAGAAGGTAAAAGTTGGCATAAAAATCATGTGGAGTTTATGGACTGGGCTTCAAAATACGATGATGGAGACGAAGGCGTAAGAAGTCTTTTGCTGCATAATAAATGGCTGGATGCGCTGGATTGCAAAGTCTTACGAATCGAAGAGGTTGTTGAAGTTGATGAGAAAGTGAAAATTGTAATGGATTACATTCAGTCATTGAATGCGTTGACTAAAGAAACGAGGACGCTATAGGGCAAGGGGGACGGCATGAATCAACTGAATAAGGCTATTGAACTTAGAGAGGCTGGTAAGGCTGGTAACGTCAACGTGTGTCTGGAAACAGGAAAACAGGAGATTTACATATGAGTCGTGCGGAGAAAGTAGTACAAAAGCAGCTTGATTATTATAATGCAAACAATCTGGAAGGTTTCATATCAACCTACCATGATAATATCGAAATACTGAATATGGAAGATAACGCGCTGATACTGCGTGGAAAGAAAGCCTTAAAGGAGAAGTATCGTGAACGCTTTGAAGTTCAGAAGGTTCAAGCAGAACTCGTGAACAGAATTGTGATGGGTGATAAGGTGATTGATCATGAACATGTAAGCGGGATAAAGCAGAATGAAATTGTAAAGGCGGTTGCTGTTTATAAAGTAGAAAATGACCTTATTGAAAAAGTGTGGTTTATATATGAATAAGAGGATAATTTCATATACGAGTACATTGAATACCGCTGAGATTTACGAACAGTTGGATAAGCATGTTTTTCAACTGGTGGGCATAGGCGATGTGCCAAATCAGGATTACAGTTTCAAGAGAAACTACTGCGGAACATTTGATTATGAGAAATTTAGTATTCAACGCGGAAAAGCCTTTCAAAAGATGAGAAACTGTACACTGCGGGGTACTTTTAAGCAGAACACTGAAAATGGCGCACTGATTGATGTTGAAATCAAACCGTCTACGGATTTGCTGATTATGCGAATCGCGGCTGCGTTCATACTGCCTGTAATCTTGATAAGTCTGTTAAGAGAAGTGGCAGATAAAAGCCTGCTCCCAGTCGTTTTTATGACTTTATGGCTGTTGGGCGGTCTTCTCAATTATTCGATTTCAAAATCAAGAACAGAGCGTGAAATGAAAGAGCTGGAGCAAACGCTATACTCAATTATGCCTAAATCTGGCACAACTCTATAATCTAGCAGAGTCATTTGGAAATGAGGTCTTATGTTAACGAGAGCGAACGTTCAGGTATATGTGTATTCTACAACTGAGAGGAAGGTCCTCATGTTAAAGCGCATCCCAGAGAAAGCAGGATACTGGCAGCCTGTATGCGGTGGCGTTGAAAATGGGGAATGTGGTCTTGAAGCTGCAAAGAGAGAACTCTTTGAGGAAACCAGCATAGTCTCTGAATCTGATTTAATAGAGCTCCCGTTTGAGTTCACTTATACTGAACCTAAAAATGGCGTGATGATGAAAATGAGAGATACATGCTTCCTGCTAAAAATTTCGAGTCTTGTAGATGTTGAAATATCGGATGAACACGAAGTCTATAAATGGAGTGCGTTAAGCGACATCAAATCATTATCGGACTGGGAACCCATTTTAAAAGTGTGCGAATTCATCGGTGAAAATGCTTAAAAGCCATGGAGCATTACCCTATGGACGGTCTAGAAATAACATGACAAAGAAGCACTACAGAATCTTGAATGGAGGGCCTGTCAATGTTTGAGAAGCATCTTATGGAGTATTATAAATTTACGACAAAGGAAGACTATAGAGATAACGAGAAAGTGTTTTATCGCAAAGAATGTACGCCATCACTATACATGTTTGGAGAAATAAGCTGGGCTATTTTGCCTGAACGCTTAAGGCCTTCTACGGTCATGGCTGTGAAGAAAGCGGCTAAAACAGATACAACGCTTGTCAGCTTTTTGGGAAATGAAAGCTATAGCTTTATTGAGAACGCTGAGTTTTGCAGAAAACTGACTTTAGAGGATAAAGAAATATTCAACCAGCTTTTGGGGAGTCTTACTGAAGCGGAAAAGAGCGCAGGAGCCGTTAGTCTTGATGATCCAGTCGCCTATGGGCTGATAAAAGAGGGCAAGATTCTTGCAGCGGCATCGCTTTGGCATTTTGGAGAGACCCTGTCTGACATTGGTGTGTTGACACATTCTGATTACAGAAATTGCGGATATGCTGAAAGTGTTTGTAAGTATCTGATTGATAATGAAGACCGAAATTATATTTGGCGAAGTGCTGACAACCCGGCATCAAGAAAATTGAGTGAAAAGCTTGGGTTTACAGAAACGGGTTTTATACATTCTTTGCTACTGTGATTGTATAAATGAAATCGTGGACTATATTGAAAGTCAAATAGCAAGGCATCTTTCGTGCAAGGAGTAGGGGGGGCGTGTGAGTATGGAGATAGCATTTTGCAATAGTAACGACAAGGTTTATCAAGCACTGCTGAATGATCTCTTAAAGGATATATTTCTGGACTTCAAATTTTGGTATGACCTGGACCTCTGGGATGAAAACTATGAGAGCTATTCAATAATGGAAGACGGGATGATTGTCTCAAATATATGCCTGTATAAGACGAAAATTCTATTTAGAGAAAAGACCTATTCTGCCTTATCAGTTGGGGCCGTCGCCACAAGGGAAGGCTATAGGGGGCGGGGCTATTCCAGACACCTGATGGCACATATTAATGAGAAGTACAAGCGTACCCCCATGTATTTGTCGGCTAATGAAAGTGTCATAGATTTTTATCCCATGTTTGGCTTTCAGAGAGTCTATGAGAAGCTGCCAACACTTAAGTGCAAGATTGATAATAAACCTACGCCCAAGAAGTTAAGTTATGATGATCCTAAGGTATGGGATTTTATCCATAACAGAGTCAACTACTCAGGTGAACTGGACTGTCTTAATGGTGAAAAAATAAATGTTTTCCATATTTATTTGGGATATTTGCAGGATGATATCTACGAAATTGAAGCACTCAATACGATGATTATCGCACGTCTTAGTGGCCGTGTGCTGAACATTGTCGGGGTGTTTTCCACCACTGCAGTTACCTTTGCTGAATTGCTAGACCATCTGCCCTTTGCAGGCGTTGAGGAGATAACCTTTGGTTTCATGCCCTACTGGATGATTGCAAGTATGAAATGAAGGCGTACACCCATGATCCGCTCTATGTTAAGAGCCTTGAATGCGATTTGGGCGAATTTAAGTTTCCCGAGCTGGCGATTACTTGATTTCGTAGATATATATTGACACCCGCTGATGAAGTAGATACTATTAGACTATACATTAAATAAAATTTAATGTTGAAATAATTTGACCGAAGTGATATGCGCGTCATAATTGAGTGAATGCATCATATTACGACAGTCGAATAGGTCTATTTATGTGGAAGAAACTTAATTAGATATGGGGGCCAGAGCATGATTGCGTACAAAACCAATTTGCAGGAGACCGAATGGGAAGTACTCGTTGACCTTTATGATGAAACGAATATGTTCATTGGATTGGGCAGAAAGCGAGAGACGGAAAAAATACGCAGATCTTATATGAAAAGCCACAAATATGTTGTCGCTTATGAAGGAGATAAGATTGTTGGAGCAGGACGAATGATATCTGACGGGGAATGCTATGGCTGGATTCATGACGTGGCTGTACTCGATTCTTATCGTAAGCAGGGCATTGGCAAGATGATCATTAATCAGCTGATTGAAGGAAATGAAAACCTTCTGATAGGATTAACGTCTTCCTTTGAAGCGGTAGATTTCTATGCAAAATTAGGCTTTAATCGTCATAAAACGGCTATGGCAAAGTATCCTGGACGTTCGGATTACTTAATTTATTAGTGTGTCTGAGGGTGTCATAGCAGATGAAGGCGCCACTGAAAATGGAGACTTGTATGGATATACGAATTCGTGAACTTGCAAATACCATAGTGAATTACGCATGCAGCATTAAAAAGGGCGATAAGGTCATGATCGACGCACTGGGTGAAAGCTCCAAGCCTTTGATTAAGGCGCTTATCAAGGCAATTTCGGAGGTAGGCGCAGTTTCAACTATAAAGATAACAGACCCAAGCATCCAGCGGGAATGCCTGCTTGCAATGACTGAAGAAATGGCAGAACACTGGTTTGAGCATGACTATGAGAGACTGCAACGCACGGATGTCTATATCATGATTAAGAGCCTCGACAATCAATCTGAACTCAGCGATATACCAGAGGAAAAATTGCGCATTTATGGCAAGGCATATTTGGAAAAGATAAATGCACATATTGTAAATAAAACCAATTGGATTTCATTAAGGTACCCCAACGCTGCCATGGCCCAGCTTGCAAATATGAGTCTTGAAGCGTATGAGGACTACTTCTATTCAGTTTGCAATATGGATTATGGGCAAATGTCGAAGGCTATGGACTACCTTGTAAAGCTGATGGAGAGAACAGATAAAGTACGTATAGTTGGTGCAGGCACAGACGTAAGCTTTTCAATTAAGGGTATTCCAGTTCACAAGTGTGACGGAAAAATTAATTTACCTGACGGAGAAGTCTATACAGCGCCACTACGGACCTCGGTTAATGGCCGAATAAGTTTTAATGTACCTTCGATTTATCAGGGAACTCATTTTGAAAACATCAAGCTTGAATTTAAAGATGGAAAAATCATGAGTGCTGAGTCAAACAACACAGAAAAGTTGAAGAAGATTCTTGATACAGATGCGGGTTCAAGATACATAGGCGAGTTTGCATTAGGTGTTAATTCAAAAATCACAAAGCCCATGAAAGACATTCTCTTTGATGAAAAAATAGGTGGCAGCTTTCATTTGACACCGGGATTTTCATATGAAAATGCCAGCAATGGGAATACATCATCAGTTCACTGGGATATGGTCTGCATTCAAACTGAAGCATATGGTGGTGAAATATATTTCGACGATCAGCTGGTTAGGAAGAATGGCAAGTTTCTTGCAGAAGAACTGAAGGTGCTGAACGGCTAGGTAAGGAATATCTTTCTAATTACATACTCATACAACTCTAATGTTTGGCTAATTATTTAGCATTAAGCTTAAACTAGATTTTGCTTGGAGCATTCTAGAATAAGAAACTGGAGGAAGTATGTATGGGTAAATCACTTGAAACTGTGGGTTCTAAGCCGATTGGCCTTAAAGGTCTAATTGCTGGTAGATTAATGAACGTAATCCACAGTAGGCTATATAAAGACGTTATTCATAAGTATATTGTAACGATGCGTGATAAATCAGAGAATCTAGAGGTGTTGGATCTTGGCTGTGGTGGCGGCATTGCAGTAAAGATATTCTCTCAATGTTCGGGTGTAAATAAAGTATATGGAATCGATTATTCGAGCGAAATGGTCAGTCTGTCTCAAAGTGTCAATCAGAAGTGTGTAAAGGCAGGTCTGGTTGAAATAGTCGAAGGCGACGTCATGGATATGCCTTTGAAGGCAAGCTCGGTAGATATTGTAACTGCATTTGACACTATTAATTTTTGGCCTGATCATAATAAGGCGTTTGTAGAAGTAAAACGTGTATTAAAAAGTGAGGGATGGTTTGTTATTGTTAATGCTTATCCAAAAGAGGGTTCAAGGTGGTATGACTTTGTAAAGTATAAGGATGAGTACCAATATAAGAATGCTTTAACCTCAAGCGGTTTCATTAATGTTGAAGCTGTATTTGAGAAAAACTCAATTATTGTGTATGGACAAAAACAGTCATGTTCAACTTGTACCATTTGAAAACACAATTTCCAAAGTGCCACTTTGTTATACGAAGTGGTATTTTTTACTGGGAATATGGTAAAATATAGATTAAGAGTAATAAAAAGAGTGTTTGTCTTAAAGTAGTGGGGGGCTATGGCGTATGACTCAACTGATGGGAGTATAAGCATGAATGAAAGCACAATATCACAAAAAATGATTGTCAGTATTAAAACCGCCTTATTGTATAAGGCAATTCCAATAGTTCTCATAGCGGTCATCATGGGTGGTTTGTTTACAACCGATAAAGCACCCTATTTTCTGATGCATGAAATTGTACAGGTCTCATTACGGCATGGCTTTCTCGTTCTAGCGCTTTTAATGCCTATACGTGCGGGAATGGGTCTCAATTTTGGCATTGTCATTGGGGCGATAGCTGGTCAGCTCGGAGTCATTATGGCGATCAATCAGGGGTATATGGGACTGCAGTCTTTTCTGATCGCAATTGCATTTGCCACCCCTTTGGCCCTATTGTTTGGTTTTATGGAAGGGCAGGTGTTAAACAGAGCCCGTGGGTACGAAATGATCGCTTCACTGTTTTTAAGCTATTTTGCAAATGGAATTTATCAGTTTGTACTTTTGTTTCTCCTGGGCAGCGCTATTCCCTTTAAATCAGAAGAACTGCTTTTGCCAGGCGGTACAGGACTTAGAAATACAATTGATTTAAGTGCAAATCTGGGTGGAGCCATAGATGATCTGTTTGGAGGTATGCTGCAAGTACCTATATTTATTGTCTTGTTTATTATGGGTATTGCAGTGCTTTTAAGAAATGCATATCGCTCGACATATGGCTTAAATAGAAACTCTGAAATTACAGATAGAAGGCACTTGAAGAAACAAAGTATTCTAGCCCTTTTTCTATGCCTGATTAGTGTGCTTGTCATGTATATTGATGTCCTGCCAGGTAATTGGAGCCAAATAGCTACGGTGCGCTTTCCTCTATCTACAGGGGCCTTACTGCTTGTATTTGTAGCTTTTAACACCTTAATGACTCAAACTAAATTTGGTAAGGCCTTTCAAAGCATATGTACTGAACCTGAAAATGAAGGACTGGTGGCCGGTCGGACAGATAAGCAGCGTCTGGCAGCCATAATGGTGTCCATCGTATTAGCGGCCTGGGGACAAATCATCTATCTGCAGAGCAGTGGCATACTGATAACCTATGGGTCACATATGGGGGTTGGTACATTAGCGGCAGTTGCTTTGCTGATGGGAGGTGCCTCAATAAGACGGGCGACGGCGATGCAAGCGCTCCTTGGCGTCTTGCTGCTTCACAGTTTTGTCCTTCTGGCACCAGCTCTGCTTGAATCTGTCGCAGGCGGCGGAAACATATTCGAAGTGTTTCGCATGCTTGTCCTAAATGGGGTAATCCTATATGCCTTCATCCAAGCGGGAAAAGGCAGGGGCGAAAATATGGCGTGAGTGCGGAAGCGTTCGATGATCATGTATGTGTTAAATAAAGGCATTTAAACATTGAGCGTCTAATGGCAATAGTAGAAAGTCCAGGAGGTTGACATGATAAAGAGACTTAGGAACACAGACTTTGACATGGTGGAGAGACTTTTGAAAGAGCAAAAGAGGCCTGTCGAGGACCTTGAAAGAATCGTTTCATTTCTTAGTAAGGACGCAAACTATTTTCTGGCCTATATTCAAGAGGAACGTATAATTGGCTATGCGCTTGCGTATGTATTAGAGCGCTACGATGGCAGCGCGCCGATGATGTATATGCACGAAATTGAAGTAGAGGCCCCTTGGAGAAGACTGGGAATTGGGAGGAAATTGCTAGCTGAAATGCAGGGGATCTGTAAGGAAAATGGCTTCATGAAATTGTTTTTGATTACCAACAAATCCAATGAGCCGGCAGTTGGCCTATATACGTCACTTTCTGGTGAAAGTCTCAGTGACGACGAAGTTATATATACATTCAAGTCATAATTCGTGTCAATACAAAAGTACTGCCGTATTAGAAAAAGCCATTTCCAGCGAGACTGATCCTGTTGGAGCATATTCAGTAGTGTAGGCTTTGACTTGAAATCGAACACGTGTTCGTATATAATATGAATATGGGGAGGCGAATTATCGCCGTTGTTTGGGTCTTGTCCCGATTTTGAGAAAGGAGTCGGTGGTCATGAGGACCAGCCCAAGGGAAGTGGATGTGTTAGCAAGTTTTGACCGTTCGGGGCATGTTCGGCCATTGCGTTTTAGAATTGAGGATGAATCAGGTGAGCGAAAGACCATTCGAGTGGATAAGATTATTCTGTCAGAGGTGGAGAAGCTGGCGGGAAACATCATGATAAAGTACAGGTGTCAAACTGTTATGGAAAATGAAGCACGTCTTTTTGAACTCAAATATGACCGAGATACCTTTAAGTGGTATCTGTTCAAAATGTAGAAGGTGATTTTGTGAAAAAAAGAGTGGTGTTCCATATTGATGTAAACTCAGCATATCTTTCGTGGGAAGCGGTATACAGACTCCAGCACGGTGCCGATGTGGATTTGCGCAAAATCCCATCCATCGTGGGGGGCGACCCTGAAAAACGACGCGGCATTGTTCTGGCAAAATCTGAATCTGCAAAGTCTGTCGGCATACAGACAGGTGAGGTTCTTTTCAAGGCCTTTCAAAAATGCCCTACACTCACAGCTGTACCGCCCAATTACAGCTTGTATATCAAGTGCAGTCGTGCGCTTGTAGAACTGCTGAAAATATATTCTCCCGATGTACAGCGCTATAGTATTGACGAGTGCTTTGTTGAATTCACAGATCTAGGCAAGCTGTGGGGGGACCCAATCAAGCTGGCGCATACCATAAGAAAACGCGTCCAAAAGGAGCTTGGTTTTACTGTGAATATTGGCATATCGACAAACAAGCTTCTGGCAAAGGTGGCTTCTGAATTTGAAAAGCCCAATAGGGTGCATACCCTGTTTCCAGAGGAAATGGAGGCGAAAATGTGGCCGCTTCCAGTCGGAGAGCTTTTTGGTGTGGGACGTGCGACAGAACCCAAACTGAGAGGCATCGGCATTATGACAGTCGGCGATCTCGCCAAATCTGACCCAGACCTGCTGAAATACAAGCTCGGAAAATTTGGTTTGATGATTTGGAACTATGCCAATGGCATTGAAGATTCCTTGACCCAGGAATCAGGTGTGGAATCTGTAAAAGGGATTGGCAATTCAAGCACGCTGCCGCGAGACATTGATACGCGGGAGTCTGCCTATTTGTACCTCTTATCCCTTACAGAAATGGTGGGCATGCGTCTGCGCGATGTGGGAAAGCGGTGTGGTCTTGTTTCAGTAAGTATTCGAAGCTGGGAGCTGGACCGGGCATCGCACCAGAAAAAACTGTTTTATGCTACTGACTCGACCATGCAGATATTTGAAGAGGTGAAGCTGCTCTTTGACGAGTTATGGGATGGACGCCCCATAAGACACTTAGGTGTTCGTGTTTCCAACCTGGACAGCGGCGTTTTCAGACAGCTTCCACTGATTGGTGCTGAAGCCATTGAGAAACAGGCCAAGCTCGATACGGTTATTGACAGCCTGCGGCTCAAGTTTGGAAATCGCGCCGTCGTACGTGGAACCTTTCTGCATTCGGGCATAAAGCCTATTATGGGTGGGGTTGGAGAAGAAGATTATCCGATGATGCGGTTTGACCTCTGATTTTAAAGTGGTTTGAAATAGGGATTGAATTAAAAAAGCCCTCCATTGTAAGCTTGCCTAAAGCAAGGGACAATGGGGGGCTTGATTTTTATTTGACTATTTTTTCAGCCGTGTCCTTGAGGTCAACCTCAAAAGAGGTGAGGGCCTGGGTTAGGTCTGAAACCATCTCGTGAATTGTTGAAGCGCTTGTTGCAGTGCGCTCTACATCAGAGGCAAGTTCATCCGTGTTGTCGAAAATGTTTTGGGTCATATCGCTTAGGTTCTCAGAATGTGTGTCCACCTGAGAAATTTGAAGCATCATGTTGCGAATGTGGCTCTGGATATTGCCAAAGCTGACTTCTGTTTCCTTGGCATTGCTGCGTCCCGCGTCAACAGCTGTTTCAACTTGTTTTACAGAAGAAATGACATCAAAGATATCCTGTTTGATGCTGCCAACCTGTTCTGTAATGTCAACACTGGCTTTCTGAGACTGAGTTGCAAGCTTTCCAACTTCATCTGCAACGACGGCAAACCCGCGACCGTGTTCTCCGGCTCTTGCTGCTTCAATAGAGGCATTGAGGGCAAGTAGGTTGGTCTGTTCCGAAATGGACTTGATCAGTTCAACCATATTTTCAATGGACTGCATGGATTCCTGAAGCTGCTCAAATTTGGAAGTCGCTTCTCCAAGCTGTGACGAAATGTTTTCTACCGCTGAAACCATTTTGCTTACGGCATTCATGCCGCCTTCTGTTTCGGCCTGAATTGTGCCGGACAGCTCAGTGGCTTCTCCTGTAACATCCTTAAGGCTCTTGGAAAAGTTTGATATTTCCTGAAGACTTGACGTGGTTTCTTCAACCGATGCCAGGTTGCTCGCAGCCTTTTCGGCAATATCTGTGGTGTGCTCAGTCACGCCATGAATCTGCTGTGAAGCTGCATTCATTTTTGACACGATTGTACCGAGCATTTCTTTTGTCATGAATTCCTTTTCAAGGCTTTGCGCAAAGCCTATTGCACCCGTACAGTTTCCGTTCCTGTCAATGAGTGGATATGTAACTGCTTTAAATGGCAATCCGTAGACCTCGGCAGGAACCGTGGCCTTAATGATTTCCTTTGATTGAATTGTTGCACGCAGTGGATCGGACTCTGGAATCGGCGCACCCACTTTTATAGGTATGGACATTTTATCCCCCGGCCAATACCCTAAAAATTTGTCCTTGTCAGTAATTGAAACCATAATATCTTCCTGTACGATATCTTTTAGTAAAGGAAGCACTTCGTGAAATGATTGAAACTTATTCTTTTTAAACATGCCCGAACCCCATTTCGTAAATAAATATCAACATAACATATGTATCCAATTAATAGTAGAATAGATACTTTCAAGGAATAGTTTACCAATATTTTGAATGGTGTGCAACAAAATAGAACTAATGTGCAATTAAAAAGACAGGTCTTTCGACAAACTGGTATTAATTGTATTGTATTTGAGTGGTAATCAATATGTTTAAGCAGCGTTTCAATTGCGTAATTCAAATGAGGGGAACTGGGTATAAAATTCTATGAAACCGGTAATTAAACAGGGGTGATATGTATGTATAAATTTCTGATCAAAATTATCATAATAAGCCTGTTCGTAAATACACTGGCTGTGTCATCCCTTACCTATGGGGCGGACCTGTCAGAAGACGTCAGTTCGGGAACGCATTTCGAAATACTCCTGCTCAATGCTTATCACGACGGATATATTTGGAGCAATGATTTGAAAAAGGGCGTCATGGATACTCTGGACGCAAAGTTCAGCAACTACAGTCTGCGTATTGAACATATGGATACGAAAAACATCAATACAGAAGCCTATTATGAAGAGCTTTATAGATTGTACAGCATGAAGTATGAAAAAGACACATTCGACGTCATACTAAGTGCCGATGATAACGCGCTACGGTTTTTGATGAAGTACCGGGACCGTCTCTTTGGTAACACGCCGGTATTCTTCTGTGGTGTAAATACGCTGGAAGCCTATCCGCATTTGGAGGATATGAAATATGTTTATGGCGTTGCAGAGCAAAATTCCATTGGGGATACTGTGGGTGCTGCCCTGCGCCAAAATCCGGATATTGAAGATGTCTACCTGGTTGTCGAGGACACCGTTACGGGCAAATCGACAAAATCCAATACCCTCAAGGTCATGCGCAATAATTACCCGCAAATCAATTACAGGATTTTCGAAAATATGACCATCTACGAGATACAAGACGCTGTTTCAAAGCTAGACCCCAAAACAGCCATTGTCATATATGCCTTCTACGCCGTTGATGTCGAGGGGAGAGTCTTTGCACTGGATTATCCATCAAGACTTTTATCGGAAGCCTCATCTGTACCTGTCTACAGCCTGTATACATTCGGTTTTGGGACGGGAACTGTTGGCGGAAAGCTTATAGAAGGCTACACCCAAGGCATGAGAATGGTTGAATTCATGTCTGAGTATTTGAGTAATGGATATGTGGAAAACAGGTTCATTGACGATAACAGCATCAACCGTTACAAGTTTGACTACAATGCCCTGCGTAAATACGGCCTTTCTGTCGATGCCCTGCCAAAGGATAGTCTTGTTGTCAATCGGCCTCAAAGCTTTTACGAAGACCATAAGCTTGAAGTCAATATAGGATTTTTCATGCTGATCATGCTGGTGGTGTATCTGGCAACACTGCGTTCACAGGTGACATCGCAAACCCGTAAAATTGAGAGTGCTCAAAAGGAGCTACTGGAAGCAGAAAAGTTGGCATCCCTGGGCCGACTTGTTGCAGGTGTTGCACATGAAGTGAACACGCCGATTGGTATTGGCGTGACCCTTGCGTCACATATGGAATTCATTTCGAAAAAAATGGGACAAGCAGTTTCAAGTGGCAATGTCAGCAAGACGGAGTTCGTGAATAATATTGAAGAGCTGCAGGAGACTGCAGACCACCTTCTCGATACCATGGACAAGGCCTCCGAGCTGATTAGAAGCTTCAAGCGTGTCGCCATAGATCAGGTTTCCGATGAATATCGGAATGTCAATATGTGCAGCTATATGCACGAAATCGTCAATAGCCTGCGGCAGGAAATGAAAAAGAAGAATGTGGATGTGCGTATTCTATGTGATGCAGAAGTGGAAGTATTCACCCATGCTGGCGCCATATATCAGATATTGCTTAATTTGATTATGAACTCTCTGAAGCATGGCTTTGAAGGTCGGGAGAATGGGATTATTGATATTAAGACATCATTTTTACAAGATGAGTCAGAGAAAATGCTGCGTATCAAGTATAGGGACTATGGCGTGGGCATGCCGCCAAATGTCTTGAAGCAAATATACGAGCCGTTTTTCACCACCAAACGTGACAATGGCGGGAGTGGTCTGGGCATGAGCATTGTCTATGACCTTGTGACAGAAACCCTCGAAGGACGTATAGAGTGCTCCAGCGCTGAACAGGCGGGAACGGAGTTCATTATTGACATACCAATTAAAAATGGCCATGAAACTGAGTAATCAATTCGCATCCCGTGGCAGACACCAGACAAGTGCTTGCGCGGGATGTTTTATGTCTTGCACTGGGAAGTCGGCAGAGAAAAGAGACTGAGAAAAGAAAATGATAATACAAAATGTAATAGTTTACTTGATTTTATATATTACATATAATTCGTATTGAGAGTAGAAAAGGAGTACGCTATGAATCAATATGAAACTTACGATAGACATCCATCCACTGAAAAGAAGCTGTTAAGCAGAAATCTGGGACTCAAGGGTCGATATGCAACACAGTGGATACGCTTTAAGGAATATGACATAAAATCCATGGCTTCAGGCAAGGCTTATCTTGCTCCAAAAGAAAATGCCGCATTTGAAATGTATGACCCATTTGATGAAGCCGAGTCTCTTCTGGTGGACATTTTACGACTGGGAGATGCATATAGACGCTATTGTGAGGTGGAAAAGGAAATCCACATCAACGCTTATAGAAAGCGAAAGCATCAAAAGCTTTGGGATGAGCTTCAGGAAAGTCTTGTCGAATGGGCCAAGCGTTATGGCCTGCTTGGGTTTATGAGCTCGAGTACCTACAACCATAACATCATAGGAGAAAAAACGATTCTTCTGACAGAGAAAAACTTCTTGGGAACCCAGGCGCGCACAATGGAAGAAGCTGCCTATATTGACCTGTTCACGCCGTTTGCAGAAGCGGGTGCCTTTGAAGTGCAGACCTATAAGGACAAGGCTTATCTTGTGAAATATGAAGACTCTCCCAAGTTTTATGGAAAACGTTCAATGGTTCTTGATCTGGTCTTTTCAAGCTTCTACTCGGAAGACATTCTTTGGCTGCTTGAATATGCGAAAATGTTATGTACGCATTTTGACCAGCTTCAGACCTTCAAGAAATCAGCAGGTTCACTCACAGAGCCTGTAACGATTATGGCAGACCGTTTTCAGGCCGGAAAAATTGGCTTTACAATAATTCAAGGAACACAAACGCAGATCGCATGGGAATTTGATTCCCTTATGACGGCAATACAGACCATATATGGCTTTGCACTAACAGAGGGAAGTGTTGAACTCAAACGCTGTCAGCACTGTAATGGATTTTTCTTTGCAGGGACTGCAAGAGAGCGTTACTGCGGCGATGCCTGCCGCAATCGACATAATGTCATGCGAACGCGAGAAAGGGACAAAAATGAAAATACTTCTATTGAACGGTAATCAGAATCAGGCGAATGCAGATTTTGATGCACAAATAAGAAACGTTGAGAAGCAACTGCTTGGAAGTGGGCATGAAGTTGAATATATGGACTTGAATACCATGCAAATCAAGGACTGTATCGGGTGTTACGCATGCTGGCTTAAAACGCCTGGACTCTGTGTTCTCAAAGATGACATGGACAAGGTGCTGGCTTCATATGTGAAATCGGACTGGGTGATTCTAGCGACACCGGTATGTATTGGGTTTGTTTCACCACTTGTCAAAAGAATCAGCGACAGGTCATTGCCGCTGATCCATCCCTATTTGAGGTTGGATGAAGACCGGATGAAACATGTTAACCGTTATGAAAAACTGCCGAAGCAGCTGATTTTGACAGATACCCTAGAGGACACAGAAGCAATTGCTGCGGTTTATAGAATCGGCAAGGGCGGGACCACAAAGCTGCTTGCACTGGAGAATGGAATGGAGGCGATTGAACATGCAATTGCTGATAATTAATGGGTCGCCAAAGCCTGAAAAAAGCAATACACAGCTTATGGCGGAAAAATTTGAAAAGGGAATTGAAGCGTCGAATGAACTCGGATTTTCTACGAAAATCATGCGTATAGCAAAGGATACCCCTGAAGCGATTTTAGGGGAAATGGAAAACAGCAGCCACATCGTCATTGCATTTCCACTATACGGTTATGCAATGCCCGCTGCCATGCATCAGCTCCTGAATGATGCGGTTGCTATGGACATGACAGGTAAACGTCTCAGTTATATTATCCAGTATGGCTTTATGGAAGCCGTACACGGTCGCCCGATTGAGAAGTATCTTGTCAACTACACGAAACGGGTCGGTGCATCCTACGGCGGCTCTATAGTCAAAGGTGGATGTGATAACCTGTATTACCAGCAGGAAACAGCAAATGGTCTCAAGGTTCTGGATGGACTGACTGCCTTTGGTTCAGGGTATGGAAAAACAGGTTTGATCGATGAAACCATGTCCCTGGAATTTTCAAAGCCTGAAGTGCAGAAGAAAAAATCAAAATTTGTCATGCGCATTTTCGTCTGGATGGCAAACCGGTTTTACTGGAAAAAGAAATATACCGCAAACGGTGTTTCGGAAGAAGATAGTTTTGCCAAGCCCTATGCATAGGAAAAACAAGTATAAAGAAACCTCTGGACCAGATTCAAATGAATTTGTGCCAGAGGTTTTTACTGTATAGACCCTATAAAGTGTACATTTTTTATGCAATCGCAGTGGTAATCATATATAATGTAAAGTAAGTTTTGCTGGGTTTATTTGCCGAAAATAATCCTTGCCAGATAGAGCAGCAGAAAACCTGGAATCATTATTCGAATGCCGAAATTTGGCCGATTAAAAACATCCTCCTGTTTGACAACCACTTTTAGTGGTGAGAGCTTGTAATTGATAAAAAGCATGCCAAGCGCTAGAAAGAACAGACCGAATAAAGTTATTAGAATACCTATGAAAAGTGTCATACAATCACCTCGTTTCCTAAAATGCGTACATTTTAAATATAGACCATGCACACCTGATTGGCAAGGCTACAAAATCTGAGCAGTCAATCGGAAGGTGTTGAAAATGTGATTAAATTGACAAGCTAAATCATAGAAGTATAATGATAGGGGCATATGCTAATAATAGACTCTATGCCAAAATATAATTGGAAAGAAAGTGATTCAACTGTATACTAAGAAAGTTCTAGACCTTATTGTTTATCCTGAAAATGTTGGGAAAATTGATGATTACAATGGCATTGGCCTAGCAGGAGATCCAGACTGCGGAGACCATCTTGAAATTACAATCAAGGTTGAAAATCAAATAATCAAAGATGTAAAGTTCAGAGTCCAAGGATGTGGCGGTGCGATTGCAAGCAGCAGTATGACGACGATTCTTGCAAAAGGGAAGCCGGTTATGGAAGCCTATCTTATAACAAAGCTGGACATAGTGGAAGCACTGGGTGGCCTACCCGAAGAAAAAATCCACTGTTCGGTTTTGGGAGAACAGGCCTTGAAGAAGGCCATTCTTGACTATGCAAAAAAATACAATACAAATCATATTAAACAGAGAGATTAGGAGGCGCTTTTATGAGAATTGAGTATTTGGGACATGCAGCTTTTTACGTGGAGTCTGACCAGGCTAAAATACTGATTGACCCATTTTTGATTGGAAGTCCAAGCTATGATGGATACCTGGACCGATTCAATGATGTTGACTATATTTTTGTAACCCATGGACACGGCGACCACATCGGTGACAGTGTTCAAATTGCAAAGGCTTCAGGTGCGACAATCATATCAAACTTTGAAATTGTGAACCATCTGGGCAAATTTGGCGTACAGTGCCACGCAATGCATATTGGTGGAAGATTCAAGTTTCCGTTTGGAACAGTGAAGATGACACCTGCACTTCATGGCTCAGGCATTCAAACAGAAAACGGACTGATTACTGGTGGCAATCCAGCCGGATTTGTCATTGAACTTGAAGGCAAAAAGCTTTACCACGCAGGTGACACAGGGCTAACGATGGATATGAAGCTCCTTGAAATTGAGGACCTTGATATTGCCATGCTTCCAATAGGGGGCAACTTTACTATGGATATTGCAGATGCCCTGCGTGCAGTGACCTTCATAAAACCTAAAAAGGTCATTCCAATGCACTATGACACATTTGATGTTATTAAGGCTGAACCGATGGCGTTTGTAAATGGGCTTGAAGCTGGCGTAGAAGGCATTATTCTTAAGTCGGGTGAATCTTATTCGCTTTAGAGTGCTGCGACCACATGGACACTGCCGGTCGTTGCAGATCCTTACAGATGACAGGGTGTCTTCCGTGGTCGGTCTATGGCAGAAATGAAGGAGATGGTCCAAATCAAACATTTCTTCAGAAGAATATACGCAATAATATTGCTCATTGCGCTTGCAGTAGGTGGGGGCTTATTTGTTCAGCATGAATACTATACATACTCTGTCCAAAAGGAAATCCGGAGTAAGATAGAAGTTGAGCTGGACTATATGTCCCTGCAGATAGAGCATTACTTTGTTCAAGGCGTCAGTTACATAGACACGCTGGAGAACCTCATAGAAGCGACAGATGATAAAGCCGTGATCCTTGAAATGTTTGAAAAAACACTGAATCAGGCACCGTCCTACCTGTCCCTGTATTTTGGGACGCCGGACAATGAAATGATCAATGGCAGTGGATGGATTCCGCCAGAAGACTTTGATTTGAGGCAAAGACCCTGGTACAAGGATGCTGTTGCGGCGGAAAAACTAATCATAACCCAGCCCTATTTAAATGCGACAAAGAACTACTGGATTGTCACACTGGCAAAGCCCGTCTATGACAAAAATGGTGAGCTTGTGGGGGTTATTGGTGGGGACAGTTCCCTTGACAGTATTATACAGCATCTTAGGAATCAGAAAATATCAGAGAACAGCTTTGTATTCCTGCTCAATGCCAATAAGGAACTGATTATGCATTCAAATGTCGAAGGGCTGACAATTGATGAAGCGGCGCGGAACCAGTTCAATGCACGTATAAACGGTGCCTTTGATAAGACTGAAGAGGGCATACACATCGTTGAAGATGAGGGCAAAAAAGCCTTTTTCGCCTGGAATAAAATCGGTGAGACGGGGTGGTTTGTAGGTCACTATGTGCCATTCAGTGATTTCTTTGACATTAAGACACAGCTTAAAATCATTGTGGGTCTGACAGCCCTATTTGCCAGCATATTTATCGGTCTCTTCGGTGTTGCCCAGCGGCGTTATATTATCAAGCCGCTCATAGCCTTAAGTCGGGATATTCAGGCAATCTCTGTTGAAAATGACATCAGCTATAGACTGCCAATCCATAAAACCGATTCGTTTTCCATACTTCGCGCTTCTACGAATGAACTTCTGGAAAAGACACAGAATTATTTCGAGAACATGCAGCGCAGCAAGAAGGCTCTTGAAATCAGTGAAAAGAAAACAAGGGCAATACTTGAAGTCATACCTGATTTGATATTTTTGTATGATCAGAAAGGCATGTTTCTGGATTGCATGGTCAATTCCGATGAAGATCTGCTGTTGAAGAGGGAAGACTTCATTGGTAAAACCCTCTCTGAAGTCATGCCTGCTGAAATCGCAAGCAAAGGTAATCGTGCCATTCAGGCAGCGCTCCGAACAGATGAAATTCAAATGTTCGAATATACCATAGACACACCAGATGGACCTGTATATTTTGAAACGCGCCTGGTTAGAATTACTGAACAGTCTGTACTTGCGATTGTCCGTAATATTACCCAGAGCAAGGAGTATATGCAGCGCATAGAGCAGTTGAGCTTTCATGACCAGCTTACAGGCCTGTACAATAGAAGGTTTTACGAGGAAGAGCTTGAGCGTCTGGATACAGACCGTAATTTGCCGTTTTCGCTTGTCATGCTGGATGTTAATGGTTTGAAGCTTACAAATGATGCCTTTGGCCACATCGCTGGGGATGAACTGTTGAAAACCGTAGCTAAGGTCTTGAAGGATGTATGCCGGACAGACGACATCATTGCACGTATTGGTGGAGATGAGTTTGTAATACTGCTTCCAAGTACAACGCAGACGGATGCGGAAATCATTGTGAACCGGATTCTTGAGGAAACGAAGAAGTACATTATAGAAAACGTACCTCTTTCCATTTCATTGGGATGGGAGACAAAACGCAAGTCATCGGAATCCATGGTCGATGTTTTTATCAAGGCTGAAGATCATATGTACCGCCGAAAGCTGGTTGAAAGTCAGAGCATGCGCAATAAGACCATCAAGGTTATACTGGAGACGCTTAACAAAAAGAACGCAAGAGAGAAGCGTCATTCTGAAAACGTGAGTGAAATCGGACGTATGATTGGCAATGCAATGAACTTATCTGACGCGGTCATCAATGAAATTGGGATTGCTGGACTGATGCATGATATTGGAAAGATTGGAATCAGCGAGGTTGTACTCAATAAAGCAGAAAAACTGACCGATGCAGAATATGTGGAAATCATGAAACATCCCGAAATCGGATATCAGATTCTCAAGTCAGTGGATATCTACTCAAACTTGGCTGAATATGCTCTGAGTCATCATGAGAAGTGGGATGGAACAGGGTATCCAAAGGGTATTTCAGGGAAGGAGATTCCCCTAATTTCAAGAATCATATCTGTGGCAGATGCCTACGAGGCAATGACAGCAGACAGACCATACAGGAAGGCACTTTCAAAGGAAGCAGCACTCAGAGAGCTTGAAGCCAATTCTGGCACCCAGTTCGATCCGGAGATTGTGGACATATTCCTGAATTTGAAGCTTGCCAGTGAAAATGCTTCTATTTAGTTTATACAATTCAAATGTGTACCTAAGATAAAGGCTAAAGCAAGTGCCTGTGAAAACGATAAAAAGGACTGATTCGTCAGATATACCCAAGGGGTACTGTCAGCGAAATCAGTCCTTTTATATTGCCCTTACTTGTGAAGTAAAGTGTACCTAAATGCCCTTCAAGCAGGTGTCAGTAAGACATCCGGTTGTCTTCGACATGCAACTCATAAGTGCCGTCTGTATCAATGTCAAAATGCAGATTGATGGTTTGTCCAAACATGTAAAGGTCTTTCCAGTCAATCGGCTGGTTGGGGTCGTTCATCTCCAGTGCAGTCCTGATATCTTCGTTGACAGCGGCCTCATCACGGGCGTCAAAGGTCATGATAAAGGCTCTAATGTAGTTGAGAATCACAGGGAAGTCCGCATCGAGATCGCTGGACTGGAAGGTGAAAATCAGGTAGCCTTCATTGTAATCTATGGAATAGGTCTCGTTGACAGTAAATTTTCCATCCCAATGATCGTCCGTTTCGACGGTGAGAATTTCTGAAGGCAGACCCAGTGCCTCCAAATTATTGCCAAAAGCCTCTGTAAAAGAGTTAATATCAATGGTTCGATAGCTTGGCTTGTAGTCTGGATTGCCTATGACAGTGCCTGTTGTTTGTGATTTGATAAAAGGAATTGCGACAATCAGTGCGATAAAGGCAAGTATGATCAGTATTTTTCTTCGTTTCATATGTTAACCTCCATGATTATACGCCAAAAGCGAGCGTTTATTCCGGCGCCTCTCCAAGCTCTGAATTGCTTGATGGCGGATGGTATTTCTTTGGCTTGAAGCGTTTGTCGTTTTCGAGGCAGTAGAGTTCACGAACGATTTCATCGAGGGCATGATTCTCCTTGCCATACTCATCGGGGCGTGCGCTGTTTCCGCCGTATTTGTAATACTTTTTCTTGTTTCGTTCGGCAAGGGTATGGGCTGTTTCGCCCTGATTGTTTCTGTGCTTCACATTTGCCCCTCTGTCAATGAGTTCACGAATGGTTGCTGTATGCAGTCTTTCAGCAGCAGCCATAAGTGGCGTATTGCCGTCATTGTCCAGTGGGTCCAGAGTATGTGCCCTGTCGGCCAAGATGCTGAATGTTTTTGAATAGGTATGGACGGCACCGTAATGAAGGGGTGTTCGTCCAAGATTGTCTTTTGCAAGAACATCGGCACCTGACTGAATGAGAAATTCAGCGAGTGCATTGCTGTAGGGCTTTGAAACAGCGTAAGAAAGTGCTGTACGGCCGTCCTTGGTAGCTTTCTCATCTACACGTATACCGGTTTGAACAGCCTTTTTGGCAACATCGAGGAGCCCTAAGTCCTTCTTCTTGACTGAAAAATCCTCAATACAGGCAAGCATGAGAATGTTTCTGTCGTCCGGATCCGTATAGCGCTGTTTCCTCTGGTCAAGCGCAGTCATCAGTTCCATTATTTTCGCCTGATTTTCGCTGTACTTGAACTTTGATACTTTACGTTTGTATTGGATGAACTGAATAATCGCGAGTAAGACAAGTGCGAGAAAAATATATATACCCATATGTAAACCTCCCTATTTGACTATAATTGCGTGCCGCAGTTGCCGCAGAATTTTGCGCCAGCTTCCAGTTTTGTGCCGCAGTTGCCGCAAAATTGCTGAACGGGTGCGGACGCTGCTGATATAACCGTCTGTGCTGGAGCTGACGGCGAAGCTGTCTCTTTCAAAGTCAAGTTGTAGTAATTGGTTTTGAGAGTACGCTCACGTTTTTTCAGCTTGTAAAGTACAACGTTGATTCCAATAAACACGAAATTAAGGACAGCAGCGGATAGCCCCTCTTCACCGCCAAACAGATATATGGCAAAGAGCACGACTGCTGCAATGAGCACAATACCTATAAGGAGGAGACACCCCTTCTTATTGCCTTTTTCATATTGCTGCTGGATGTTTTCAATTTCTTCACTGGTGAATTCCTTTTCGAAATCCGGGTTGCATTCTTTGCAGTAGAATTCACCCTTTTTCAGCTCTTTTCCACAGTCTGGACAGAATTTTCTCATAAGACCCCCATAGCTTTGATATCAAATTGGTACCCTTCATCTATAATTATAAGAAAAATGTGATAAAATTAGAAGTAAATTTGAGTTATGGAGGGGAATATGGCAGAAAATAAGTTTTGCATATATTGTGGAAACAAGCTTGATGAAGGGTCGAAATTCTGTGGAAACTGCGGTAGTCCCATCGGTGGTGAACAGAGTCAGAGTGAAAAACCTCTTGAATCGACTACAGAGCCTGTGGTTCATAATTATGCAGATGTCCAGGGGGAAGGCACATCTGCACAGGTAGATGAACCAAGAAAAATTAAATCTGAGGTGCGTGGGGATAGGGCTAATGCCCCCGTGTCAGATGGGCCTGCCAAGGAAAGCAGAAGAGACAAGAAAGCACGGAAGAAGGCACTGAAACAGCAAAAGAAGCAAGCAAAGAAAAATGGAAAGAAAAAAGGCGGGTGCCTGAAAAAAATACTGATGGCGATTCTGCTCATCGTAGGAGCCTTCATATTGCTTGCAATACTATTACCTGCACCGGAAAACAACATGCCACCGGCAAATCTGACACTCGTCGATGACAATGATGGAGATGTGCAGAACGGTTCTGGAATGGACCCATCGGGTATTGAAGATAACAGCAATCCGCAAACCGGATCAGGCGATGATGCTGGGGCGACGGATTCCATCGGTCAAATCGGCAGCAGAGATATGAAGGAATATACCTTTATGGTATTTCTGAATGGCTCGAATTTGGAGTCCGGCGGTGGATATGCGACAGCAGATATAGCAGAAATGGCAAGCACCGGTTCAACAGATGCGGTAAACATTATTATTGAAACGGGTGGCACCAGCGGCTGGCAAAATGACATTGTAGACCCTGCTCAAAGCCAGCGGTACAAGGTTGAGAAAGACGGCCTAGACCTGCTTCATGCCCAGGGCATACAGAACATGGGTGCGCCGGAAACACTAACTGATTTTATTGTATGGACTGTTCAAAACTATCCCGCTGAAAAATACGTTCTAGACCTATGGGATCATGGTGGCGGTCCCATGTATGGCTATGGCTCCGACGAGAATTTCCTGATTGGCCCACCAAAGGATCCCTATGGCGATTATCTGTCCATGGCCGAGCTTAGAAAAGCCCTGTCCGACGCCTATGATATAACCGGTGTGAAATTCGAGATTCTCGGTTTTGACGCTTGTCTGATGGCAACGCTAGAAGTGGCTGAGATGGCGGGACAATACGCAAATTATCTGGTTGCGTCTCAGGAAGAGGAACCTGGACACGGCTGGAATTATACAGGAATCTTTTCAGCACTAGCTTCCAACCCTCAGATGAACGGACGGCAGCTGGGAACTGTCATTGCAGACGCCTATCAGGCCCAGGCCGTAGAATATGGCAAAGAGGATCTCATAACCTTATCTGTTATTGATTTGGCCTATATTTATGACGTTGTCATTGCACTGGAGGATCTTTCTGTTGATTTTATGATCAACATGGATGATATCACAACTTTCAACGCAATTTCAGAGAGCCGAAACAATATTGAAGCGTATGGACGTAACAACTTCTTCTCGGGTTATACGGAACTCGTGGACCTCTACGACTTTGCACGTAAAATTACGGGACCACAGGAATATCTGGCGGAAGACCTGATGCGTGCCATTGAAATGGCAGTTGCCTATAAGGTCGAGGGTACCGAGCGCGGATTTACGGGCGGACTTTCGATTTTCTTCCCATACTGGGACAAGACAAACCTAGACTACAATCTTGAAACTTACAGTGAAATAAATGGCATTGACACCTATGAAGGCTTTCTTGAAACCTATACGGCTGTAATGCAGGGTGATACCCGTTCTGTTGTTCTGGAGTCCCGTGAGCCTGAAGAAATTGAAAGTGATGTCTTCTCAATTGTCATCGCAGATGAGGATGTCATGAATATAGCCAGCATTTACAATTACCTTGGACTGATGCTCAACGAAGACATGACTGCAGTCATGACACTTGGAATGGACACGAATGTCAATTACGATCCAGAGACGGGCGTTGTGACAGATAACTTCAGCGGCTACTGGACAGCCCTTAATGGGAATATCATAAGTCTGAATGTTGTGGAGGATACCGCTGAGTACAATATGTACAATATTCCAGCGTATATCAATGGTGAACGTGCGGATATTGTTGGAAAATGGACTTTTGATGACGACTTTG
The DNA here is from genome assembly GCA_963678925.1 of uncultured Acidaminobacter sp. Classification (GTDB taxonomy): domain Bacteria; phylum Bacillota; class Clostridia; order Peptostreptococcales; family Acidaminobacteraceae. The sequence continues at coordinate 4,170,092 of OY787533.1, forward strand.
AAGAAGGTGGCTACTACGAGGTGCTGGGGGCCTGGGCGGTTGACAACGACGATGTCATGGCACAGAAGGACTTCTTTGATCTCGAAATGGGCGATGTCATTGAGCCGGTATTTGAGGTGCTCGATGGTGATACCTACGAGAAGTACGAAATTACAAGTGATATGTTTACAATAGCGGAAGCGCCATATCTTGACTATATTGAGCTTCCAACCGGAGAGACCTACCTGTACGGATTCTATCTCGTTGACTATGCACAGAATGGTGAGTTCTCAAGCTTTGAAATCTTTGACTATGTAGATTAGAAAGACTTGCAAAAAAGTGTAATATGATGAAATAAAAAACCAGAACACCATGAGGTCATGGGCTCTTAAGCCGCATGAAATGACTTCAGTCGTGTTCTGGTTTTCTTTTTCTCTATTTAGCCCAGTCTGGTTAGCCAAGTCTGATTAGAAGCCTTTGCTTATTTCAGCAATACAGAGTGTGGCTTCTTCAGCTAGTGCAGCAACACTTAATAGGTTATCAGAGGACTGTCCTTCGATTTCAATCAGGAGCAGATCGCCAGTTTGCAGCTGAAATGATTCCTGACCGGTTTCGCAGAGGATAGGGCTTTGAGCCGCGTATACGGCAAGTGTTCTAAGGTTTTCTTCATCACTGATATGTGTGAATCCAAATGCTGTCTTATGACCAGCAGGAACGGATGCACAGTATAGTAGGCCGCGCGTACCTGTTCCAAGCATTAAGTTGAAGTCTGTAACCTTGCCATAGCTGGTTGTTTCCCATGCGCCATCAAAGGTGTCTACTTCAAATGGTGAAAGTGTCACCGTATGATGATCCTTGTGTTTCAGCTCCATAGTGCCGCAAAGTGTTGTGATATAACGCGTGATACCAGGCAAGACTGTGAAGGTTGACATATCGGTATCTACTGTGGCTGAGCTTATGCGCCAGTCAAAGCTGCGCTGGGCATAATCGCCGTCGGCTGGCGAAATGGCAAGCTGGGTTGTTGTTCCCCCCGACCAGGTATTGACGGTACAATCGGTTTTTTTTATGTGACATATTCTAGATTTCATTTACTCACACCTTTACATTTATGTGTTTGAAGTGACAATTCAGATGAACACAGTTCCTATATGCATCAAGACGGTAATCCAAAAACAGTATAAACCTCGTTTATCAATAAATGGTCAATGAAATATGGCTGATTAAGATTATGTTTTTTCTAAATCCATGATTTCAAGTGCCAATTGTATCTTTAGGCGGTCATAGTAGTTGTTCAGTGTGATTCCCAGGATTTCAGATATGCGTGATAGCCTGTAGTTCAAGGAGTTTCCATGGATGTGCAGGTGGTCCTTTGTGTGGGTCCAGCTGCCATTACTTCGAATATAGACACGGAGGGTTTCTAAAAAATCCCCTTTGGATTTGCGGTCGTAGCGAATCAGCTTGCCCAGTGTCCGCTCCAGGAATGCATCCAGAGACGCTCTGTCATTTTGTATGAGCAGGCTTTTGACTTCGAGGTCTTCAAAGAAAAGGTAGGGTTTTTCTTTTTTAATGCTGACCGTCAGGTGGAGGGCGTACTCAGCCTGTTCAAAGGCTTTCTTGAAGCCGGCGGTATCCGTTATGATACTGCTGATACCAATTCTGAGTTCCTTGCTGCCGATGTGCTTGAGTACAGACTGCCTCAGTACAGCAAGTGATGACTCCAAGAAGTCGATCAGCTCAAAGCGTTCCCGAATGGGACTTGTCTCCAGTATAAGAATGATGCGTCCTTTACGAATAACGGCCACAGAGCCTGGAAACTTTTCGAGCAGGGCTGTATTGAAGGACTTGTATGTATAGGTCAGCATACGCTTAAATTGCCGTTTTTTATCTTTGGCTAGGTGACTCTGGTCGAAGTCAATAATGCCGATACGGTGACTTTTTCCAAAATCAAAATTGTACTCCTGGGCACTTTTTATAATATATTCACTTTTTTGATTGAGTACAAGACCATCGAAGAAATCGCCTTTAATAGACTGTTCCATGTCTGTAAGCTCGTAGTTTTTGAGAAGTTCAAGCGCCACAGTGGTTGTCGCCTTTTCAATGGCAATGAAATTGATTTCTGAAAGCTGTGATTCCTTCCCGTGGACACAGATCCATCCCATGAGGTCGTTATTGACCATGATGGGGAAGGCGTGCAAATACATGTTTCCGAATTTGAGGGCATGATAGTAGGTCTTCCTTATGCTGACCAAGTTGCCTTGTGAGGGCATGGTGGTGTTTTCATAGCCAAGACTTGAATGATGCAGTATGTTGCAGAAGACATCAAGATAGTAGATCTCATGCTTGACGATTTCAGAGGCTGCGTCGAGAATGTTGCGTATGCTGTTGCCTCTCAAAACCATGTCTGTGAACTTGTTATGTATGTTTGTCGCGAACTGATACCGGTTGCGTTCTTCTTCAAGAAGCATATTGCTTCTTTCCAGTGCCTTGCGCTGGAATTTTTCATTTTCATGGCTTTGAGCGTTGATAATCGCGATGGTGGCCTGTATGGATATGGCCTCAAGGACCCTTGCATCTTCTTCATATAAGGATTCAATCCCCATGAAATTGTCAATGACTATTACGCCGATGCATTCGTCCTTTGAAATTAGGGGACAGCATATGGACCCTTGAAGCGCACCGAGCCCAATATCATCGACAGGTAGAATGTTGTCTAGATTTGCCTGCCTTATGGTAGACATGAATTTTGAGATTTTCGCGGGCGTATCGAGAAAGAGGGTTTCCTTAAGCAGAAAGGCTGCACCCGTCATGGACTCGCCAGGCTTCAGGTGGACTTTGTGGATGGTATCCTTGAAACCGACAGCAACCTTGGGTTCAAGGAGTTGGGTGGCGTCGTTGTATAGAAATATCACCCCGGTATCACCGCCAGGTATTAGGGAAATGCATTCCTTGAGCAGGAAATCAAGAATGTAGTCGACATCCCTTGTGGAATTGAGCAGGCTGCTGGCCTTAAGAATACGATTGAGTTTGCCGGAAGAAATTGTCATGTTTTCACCTCGTTTTAATAATTATAGATCTTACAACGAAAAAATACAAAAGATATTTGGGGTTAGCACCATAGTTGTTCAAGATATATGGTGGTAGAATCTATGTTAATAGAAAATTCAAACAAATCACTGCATAAAAATAACCGTGGAGGGAAAAATGAACGATACAATTCAAGAAAAGGCAAATCAGATACAAGACGAACTTGTTCGCATACGCAGAGAAATACATTCAAACCCCGAGCTGGGACTTGAGGAGTTCAAAACAGCGGCACTGGTTGCCGGTAAGCTTGAAGAACTCGGTATGGATGTGAAAACCGGTGTTGGAGAAACAGGGGTTGTGGGGATTTTGAACGGCGCAGCATCTGGCAAGACACTGCTCATTCGTGCAGATATGGATTGTCTTGCCATGCAGGAGCTAAATGATGTTCCCTACAAGTCGCAGGTCGACGGACAGATGCACGCATGCGGACATGATGCCCATACGACATGGGTTTTGGGTGCGGCAATGATCTTAAGTGAAATGCGAGACCATTTCAAGGGTACCGTGAAGTTTGTATTCCAGCCAGCTGAGGAAGGCCAGGGGGGTGCAAACCGCATGATACAGGATGGTGTTCTAGAGAGTCCAAAGGTGGATGCGGCAATTGGTGCACATGTATGGCCCATTGTAGATGCCGGAAAAATTGGTGTCAAAAGAAATTCCATGATGGCTGCACCGGACATGTTCCATTTGACCATAAAGGGGCAGGGTGGACATGGTGCGGAACCGCATAACTGTATTGACCCGATTTCAATAGGATGTCAGGTTTATTCGGCGCTTCAGACTATAGTGAGTCGAAAAATCAACCCAGTCGATTCGGCAGTCCTCTCGATTACACAGTTCAATGCTGGTTCGGCACACAATGTCATTCCAAATGAAGTCAAAATGAGTGGAACCGTAAGGACGCTGCTTCCTGAAACGAGGGACAATATGCCGAAAATGATGGAGAAGCTCATCAGCGGTATCGTAGAGGCAAATGGAGGATCCTATGATCTGGAATATACGCCCTATTATCCGCCGGTTATCAATGATCCTGAGATTACAGATTTGGTAAAACATGCGGCAAGTGAAGTGCTCGGTCGTGAAAATGTTGTAGAACTGCCTGTTCCAACAATGGGTGGGGAAGATTTTTCGTATTTCCAGCAGAAGGTGCCTGGCACGTTTTTCGTGGTTGGAACCAGAAATGAAGCAGCGGGACTGACAAACGCGCTTCACAATCCGTATTTTGACATAGATGAATCTATTTTGAGCAAGGCTTCGGCTGTGCTTTCACGGTGTGCGTTGGAATATTTGAAATAAGAGATTAAGGAGGGGTTGTATGAGTGTATCACCACTAAAAAAGGATTATAAAAACGACGGGCCACAAAAGCCGACGACAAAGATTGATGTTTTTCTAAACTGGATTGAACGCGTCGGAAACAGGTTGCCAGAGCCACTTACACTATTTGTTTGGCTGGCGGCAGCAGCAATCATAATATCATTTATTGGTTCAATATCAGGCGTGTCTGCCATTCACCCGCTGACCGGTGAAAAAGTTCAGGTCGTAAATCTTATGTCTAAGACGGGCATTCAGAAAATGCTTATGAATGCAGTATCGAACTTTTCATCATTTGCACCACTCGGACTCGTACTTGTAACAATTCTAGGCGTGGGTATTGCAGAAAAAACGGGCTTCTTCTCAGCACTTCTCAGGAAGAGTCTGGGGAATGTCAGAGGTGGCAAAATTGTCGCAATTGTCATTTTCACATCCATTATGGCAAATGCCGCAGCAGATACAGGCTTTATCGTTATGCCGCCGCTTGCAGCCATGCTCTTTGCTGCTGTCGGCATGAATCCGATTGTCGGCATGATGGCAGCCTATGCCGCCGTAGCGGGTGGTTTTAGTGCTAATCTGCTCGTAAACTCGCTGGATGTTCTGATTGTAGGCTTTACGCAGTCTGCGGCTGAACTGATTAATCCAGATTTTATCGTAAGCCCTGCAAGCAACTGGTACTTCCTGGTGGCCTCAACATTTACATTGACCTTAACCGCCACATGGGTAACCGTAAAGATTGTTGCACCGCGTATGGGCCTTGGTGACTATCAGGTTGAACAAATGGAAGAGGTAACACCTGAAGAAGTCAAGGGTCTTAAGGCAGCAGGGATTGCAACATTCGTATTCTTTGCAGTCTGTCTTCTAATGGCAATTCCAGAGAACGGTCTTCTAAGAGAACCAGAAACAGGCTCCCTGCTTTCATTCAGCTCACCGCTGATGAAGGGTCTGGTTGCACTTATCACGCTTTTATTCTTCATTCCTGGTTATACTTATGGTAAAGTTTCAGGCAAGATCAAAAGCGACAAAGATGTGACTGCAATGCTGGGTGAAGCCATGTCTGAAATGGGTCCTTACATAGTTCTGGCATTTGTCATTGCGCAGTTCATCAATTATTTCAACTGGTCCAATCTGGGCATCATCATGGCTATAAAAGGTGCGGACTTCCTGAAGAGCCTTGGAGCACCAACACCAGTCCTCCTGATTCTCTTCGTTGTCATTTCGTCATTCATAAATCTGTTTGTCGGAAGTGCGTCAGCCAAGTGGGCAATTCTGAGTCCGATTTTCGTACCTATGTTCATGCTTCTTGGTTTTCATCCGGCGCTGACACAGATGGCTTACAGAATTGGTGACTCAATCACAAATGTCATCACACCACTACTGCCATATTTTGCAATCCTCGTTGCATTTGCAAAAAAATACGACAAGAACATTGGTATGGGTACGCTGATTGCAAACATGCTGCCATACTCAATCGCATTCTTTGTAATCTGGTCCATTCAGCTTATATGCTGGTATTTCCTGAACTTGCCGCTGGGACCTGCATCGCCACTGATGATGTAAAGGCTGCAAGTCAAGTTTGGATATGTTTTAAATTGATTTCTGTCGCTTAAGTCGACAAATAGGGCTGTGCTTTATGCACAGCTCTTTTTTTGAAATAAAGGACATTAGGTCATGCATGTTGAATAAGGGTAGTCAGTACAGGAGGAAAAGTATGCCTTTAATCGACCTTATAATCATTACGGATGACGATAATACAATAGCAGATTTCAAGTACTTTGGAAGTGATGAGGCTTGGTTTGCTTCCATTCAAGCAGGTTTGACCTGCAAGGAGCCCCTGAATGCGCTCATAGGTTCAGTGGGCACAAAAGAGCGTGCTCCAGGTATCGTGGAACTCGGCAGCAAACTGTTCGGTTATGAAAAAGTGGAGTTTGACGGCCGGCAGTATCATCTGTTAAGCAGGTCCGCGGTTCTGAAGGAGCTGTTTCAGGAAACACTGGAAAAGGTTAATGAAGGTGTCCAGATTTATGACAAGAACGGATACTTCCTCTACAGCAATCTTGCCAGTCAGAAGCTTGGAGAGTATGAGAAGGATGATTTCACAGGACGGCACCTGCTGGATATTTATGACCTTACTGAAGAAATCAGTACAACACTTTCCGTACTGCGAACAAATACACCGGTGCTTAATCGCTGTGATATTTTTAAGAAACGTGACGGTAAAGAGCTGATCACAATCAATTCGGGGTATCCACTGGTCATTGACGGCAAGCTGTTTGGCGCGGTGAGTTTTGAAGGGGACTTGACGCTGATAAACAATTTGAAAAATAAATCCTTTAGTCTGGAAGCCTTTATTCGCAACGAACAGCCTTATTTGGAAAAGAAGGGGTTTGAATTTGAAGATATTGTGCATCAGTCAAAAGAGATGGAAACTTTGATTAACTTTGCAAAAAAAATATCTCTTAATGACACCAATATTCTTATTACTGGGGAAACGGGCACTGGCAAAGAGCTTTTTGCACAGAGCATTCATAATTATAGCCCTAGGCGCGATCAACCCTTTGTAGACATAAACTGTGGTGCTGTGCCTAGTAATTTGGTAGAAAGTGTGTTTTTTGGCACGGAAAAAGGCGCCTTTACCGGAAGTGTGTCAAAGAAGGGACTTCTTGAAATTGCAGATGGCGGAACCCTCTTTCTTGATGAAGTGAACTCAATGAGTCTGGACATGCAGGCAAAACTCCTGCGCGCTTTGCAGGAAAACAGATTCCAGAGAATCGGCGGCAATGATTATGTCAGCTGCAACATTCGAATTATCGCTGCCTCCAATGAAGACTTAAGGCAGCTGTCCTCGGAAAACCTCTTTAGAAAAGACCTTTATTACAGACTCTCGTCCCTTTCACTGGATGTACCGCCGCTCAGAGAAAGAAGAACGGACATACAGCTTCTTCTCAACCACTTTATCGTTGAATTGGGCCGTAAATACGGCAAAAGAAAGCTGGAGTACACAAAGAGCTTCAGACGAACCCTTGAAGGTCATGATTGGCCGGGGAACATTCGGGAACTGCAGCATGCCGTTGAGTATGCTATCAATCATATGGCAGAAGCATCAAATATCCTGACTGCGGATGATTTGCCGGATTACTTTTTAGAAAGACGGGGCATTGAACTCAAGCAGGAGAAGACGGAAATCACCATAGCTGTCGATGCAGAGAAAACACTTCAGGAGCAGCTGGATGTTTTTGAAGAAAAAATCATCCGTCAGGCTTTAAGCGATCATTTGGGGAATGTGACAAAAGCTGCAGAGAGTCTGGGCTTAAGCAGGCAAAGTCTGCAATATAGAATGAAAAAATTCAAATAAGTGCAAAATAATTTTGCAGTTAAAGAAAAAAGTGCAAAATTATTTTGCGATAAATGTTATATAATTACATATACTTAAGATTTTATCTACAAACCGCAAAATTATTTTGCGGTTTGTATTGTTTTGAATATTCAAAATAATGAATACTGAGCGTACTGAATATTCCTAAATAGAAATCAAGACGTGTATTACCAATGGTTTCGGAGTGGATTTTGTGAAAAATTAGATGGCGAAAACAGAATTGGCTTCATTATTGCAATATAAGTAAGCGAACATATGCATATGGGGGAATAATGAAATCATAAGGAGGTTATTATGTCAGTAGAATCGTCACTGAGCAAGTCCGCACTCAAAAAGAAAGGGATACGTATGGGCGTTTTCCTACCATCGTTTCTTGTAGTGGGCGGATCCGCATTACTTGGAATCTTTAACAACGAAATGCTTTCAGAAGTCGCAATGAACAATTTTCTTTTCTCACTTAGAAATCTTGGGTGGCTTTATCAAATCATATCCATTGTTGCCTTGTTCTTCGCAGCATATATGACGTTTTCAAAGCTTGGGAGAATCCGCTTTGGAGGAAAAGACGCAAAACCCAACTATCCCTTCATGGCATGGTTTGCAATGGCACTGACTGGCGGTATAGCAACTGGGGTTGTTACATATGGCACAAATGAACCAATTATCTATTTTGGAAATATATATGGTGAAATTACGCAGTTGGGAATTGAACCTGGAAGCATGGAAGCCGCCATATTTGCTATAGGCAGATGCTTTTACAACTGGAGCTTCATTCCATATGCAATGTACTCGATTTGCGGACTTGTAATTGCCTATGTCTATTTCAACAAGAAACAGGCCCTTTCAGTAACAGCATCCCTGGTACCGCTTTTCGGTGAGAAAGTAACCAAGGTCATTTGGGCCAATATCATTGATACACTTTCACTGTTGGCAATTGCGCTGGGACTTGCCTCATCGCTTGGTGCGGGCCTTGCACTTGTCGGGTCTGGCTTCGAAACAGCCTATGGCATAAAACAGGGACCTATTCTGTGGCTGGTTCTGGTAGCCGTCATAACGGCAACATTTACCATTTCCTCTCTTGCAGGCATTGACAAGGGCATACGAAAGCTTTCAGACATCAATGCGAAAGTCTTTTATGTTCTGTTGGGTCTACTCATAATTGTTGGACCAACTGTTTATATGCTACGACTTTCCACTGCAGGTATGGCACTATGGCTCCAAAACTTCTGGGGATGGGGTCTTGATCCAATCGACATGGGCGGTGAAGCACTTGTCATGTGGTGGACGCTCTACGACTGGGCAATTTGGGTAGCCTATGCACCGCTGATGGGCATATTCCTGGCTGTTATTTCATATGGCAGAACCATTCGAGAGTTCATGCTGATCAACTGGATCATGCCTTCCGTATTCGGTCTTTTATGGTTCGGCGTTTGGGGTTCTACAGCAATTCTATGGCAGCAAACCGGAGAACTTGATTTGATAAGTACCATTACGGAAACAGGTGCGGTGGCTGGTCTGTGGGCATTTCTACAGCATATGCCGCTAGGGATGGTCTTTATTCCAATTGTTATGATTACACTGATCCTTTCCTTCTCAACAGCAGCAGATTCAATGACCCGTACTATTGCTAGCCTATGTACAAAAAACATTGAGTACAATGAAGAGCCACCAAGATGGCAAAAGCTTCTTTGGGGACTTTCCATTGGTTCGATTGCCTATTTCATGGTTGCTTTCGCAGGTGGGGAGCAGGGTGTTGACGGCGTTAAATATCTGGCTGCAGCGGGAGGCTCCATTGTCCTCTTCGTATTCATACTGCAGGTGGCGTCGGGCATTAAGGTATTCCTAATTGACAAGGTAGAAGAACTATAGTTTGGAGGCAAGTATGGTAGAGCAGGCACAATATGAAAACACAGACATCATTGCCTCAAATGAAGTCACACTCGGAAAGAGATTCACTGTTGCAGCATTGGTGGACATCGCGCGCTTTGGCTACAAGGTTCGCTTTGCCCCTGAATATGAAAGCCGAGTGAGGGCGTCAAGAGACTTAGTCGAAAAATGGATTGACGAAGGACGGGTCATGTACGGAATTACCACCGGATTTGGCGCCTTGAGCACACAGCTTATATCAAAAGAAGAAACAGAAAGACTACAAAAGAATATTATACTCTCACATTCCACCTCAGTAGGTCAACCTCTTAAAGTGGAGCAGGTCAGGGCAATAATGGTCTGCATGCTTCAGAGTATGGGCCAAGGCTACAGCGGCGTCCGACTTGCATTGCTGGAGAAGATACGTGACTTTCTAAATGAGGGAATTACGCCGTACGCACCCGGAAACGGCTCGGTAGGCTATCTGTCAGTGGAAGGGCATATCGGAAGAGCCCTCATTGGACAGGGCAAGGTCTACTATGATGGCAAGGTAGAGGAAACAGCGCCACTTCTTGAACGTCTGGGAATTGAACCCCTTGTTCTTGCAGCAAAGGAAGGACTGGCACTCATTTCAGGGACGACAAGTCCAACAGGGCTTGCAGCGCTGACCATACACGATATGCTTCAGGCATCCAGATCTGCAGATGTCATTGGGGCAATGTGTCTGGAAGTGACCAAGGGGACTTTAAGAGCCTTCGATGAACGCCTGATGGAGACCAAGCCCTACCGTGAGCAGAAGGCGGTTGCTGGAAATGTACGACGCGTGCTTCAGGGGTCTGAAATTGCAGAAAAGCATATGGATTACAGACTCCAGGATGCCCTTTCCATACGTGCGATTCCTCAGCTTCACGGGGCTGCGAGAAGGACACTGACAAATGCACTCGAGGTTATCGAGGAAGAGTTGAACTATTGTGGTGACAATCCAATAATTTGGCCGGATGATACGGGTGGCGCGGCGCTTTCGGGCTGCCAATGCGATGCCTCTTATGTGGGCCTCGCAATGGATTCATCCTGCATGGCGGCAACGATGATTGCAAAAATGTCTGAACGCAGGAATTACCGGATGACGACATCAACCCATTCTGAAATGCCTTGGTTTCTCATTCGAAATCCGGGCGTAAACTCAGGGCTTATGATTCCACAGTATACACAGGCAGGTCTGCTCGGTGAGATGAAAATTCTCAGTACATCAGCCGTAATAGACAGCATTCCAACTTGTGGGGGTCAGGAAGATTATGTTTCCATGGGATACAATGCATCGAAAAAGGCCTATAAGGTCGCGGACAAGCTTGAGTACATTCTGGCCATTGAGCTCCTGTCTGCCTATCAGGCACACCAGTTCATTGAAGATTTGTCTCCGAGTCCGGCTGTACAGGCGGTACTCAATGAGATTTCAAGAAAAGTGCCCCTTATTGAAGAGGATGTATATGTACAGGCGTACATTGTGGCGCTTAAAGAACTCATACATGAAGGTCGTCTGCTTGAAACTGTAGAAACTGAAATTGGAACCTTGGAGTGATTAGATGAAACTGGATCTGCTTAGAATATTCTTCAGTCCACCGAAAAGTGTGTATGAACGTGTTGTTCTGTTCATAATGCTGTCTATCAGCTTTTGCATATTTTTCACACCCTTCAGATTTTCCGAGATAAACCCTCTGCAAGCTGGATTGTATGCCCTCTTTCCATCGGTGTCCATATCGTGGGGATGGATTGTGGCAATGCGGTATATGTTCCGTAGGGGAGAGTTTCTTATTTAAATGAAAAAGCCCTATCAGCGCAGCTCAAAATATTCAACAATCTTATGAGACTGCACTTCAAAAGGCGGTTGCATCCAGTATGCAACCGCCTTTTCCATTTTAAGAAGATTCAATAGACAATCTTATTTTTTCCGGTATTTTTTGCCTCATACATGAGGGCATCCACTTCACTCAGAATAATGTCGGGTTGTGCCTCGTAGCCCTGCATAAGACCAATGCTCAGCGTGGTGGTAATCGCTTCATCCCACTCCAGGGTTTCCACGTTTGTGAGAATGCGCTGTGCAATTTCTCTAGCCGACTGAAGCTCTACCTCCCTTAGGATGATGAGAAATTCCTCACCGCCGTAACGGCCAACATAGTCATTTGGTCTTACTGAGCTTTTTATGGCTTGTGCAATGCGTATCAGAACCTTGTCCCCCATGGTGTGACCGTATGTGTCATTGATGCTTTTGAAATTATCGACATCGGTTAAGATCACACACATGTTTTCATTCAGATTCTCTTCCAGGAGAGTAATGATGTGGTTCCTGTTATAAATACTGGTCATATGGTCTGTGATCGATTCAATATAGAGCTTCTTCTTCATGCGTTCCTTTAGAGTGTTGGTACGTAATAGAACAAGTAAAATAGCAAGAAGTATGACAATGAGGACGGCACTTGTTTTAAGATATTTTTCCTGTAGTGCGATGGTATTTTCTTTGACCTCCTTGAGCTCGGACTTGAGCTGGAGTTCTTCCTCAAGCTCCCGTGTTTCGTAGTCAAAGAGAGCACTGATGTTGTCGGAGTATTCCATATCAGAAAGAGAATCCAGGTCATTTTCCATGTACATGAGAAAGTGCTTTGCGGCGTTTTCATAATCCTTCAGGCCATAGTAGGCGTAGGCGTAAAGGCTACACAGATTGTACTCATAGCGTACTTCACCTTCAGTACCGCCAATGAGCAAATCCTTATCCTTGGCACGGTTGAGGTAGAGAATGGCTGTATTATACTGCTCAATCTGTATTTGTGTATCGGCCATATGATAATAGTACTCTCTTAAAAAGAAGGTGTAGTTCTGGAGCGGTTTGACATCTATGCCGATGAGCTTGTCATAGGCTTCGAGGTGGCGTCCCAAGGCATCCAGTGTTTCAGCTATTCTTACAAGCATGTAGTCCGAATAAGGGAGAAGGAGATTTTTATCAGATTCAAGGGCAAAGTCATAGGCTTTTTTATAATAATCAAGCGCAGCTTCATAATCATCATAGCTGTAGGCAATGTCTCCTGACAGGGAATAGTATAGGGCATATCCGAAAGAATAATTCAGATTTTCACTGTGCAAGAGTATGGAATCCAAATACTTTTCTGCCATTTCGTCGCTAAAGGAAATAAAATGCGAAAAGGCCAGTACATAAAGTGATTTCACATAAAATTCATCGGGGTCGTCCTCGCTGAGCTCCTTGAGCTCCATACCGTACTCCTGAAACTGTGTGCGGCGATCAAGCAGCATGTTAAGCTCAATACATTTTTCAAGCACGCGCTTTTCATTTAGAAGGTCCCCTGAAGTGCGGACCAGTCTAAGGGCTTGGTCCAAATACGGGAGGGCACCATAATAGTCACCACTGTGAATTGTTCTAATGGCGTTGAGGTAGCTCGTAGCAAAGGCGCTGTTATCCGCAGACTTGGCTTGCTCAAGCGCGGCGTTAAAGTCATATGAATCCAGCGTACCTGCTGAAATGGCACTTTCAATTTTATCTATCCATGTATCATCTGAGTCAGCCGCATAGGACTGAACGGGGAGAAGGAATATCATACTCATAAGGAGTGCACTAATCAAGGTCAGTACAGGCTTTCGAGTTTTTCGCATAAGTTTCACCTCTTTTCTTACTGATACCCGTAAAATGCTTTTGAGAGTCAGAAAATTTGATGAAGCAAAAGGGTGAAGCAAATCAGCATCGAATTGGTGATTATTTGCAAATATTATAATAAAACGCCAGTTATTCAAAGTATTTATAATCGTATTTGTTAAGTGTCCAATGTGGTATTATTCACCTGATTACATAAGTCAAGGAGGATGGGACTATGAAAAGATTTTTAGTAATGCTCCTGTGTCTGATGATGGTGGTTACGCTGTTTGGATGCACAGGTGGGGGAACGGATGAGGCTGAAGCGCCTCAGAAAACAGAAGAAGCTGTGGCAGATGCAAGTGCGGATGCGGAGCCGGCGGCAGAGGCGCCTGCAGAAGAGCAAGCAACAGTTTATGAAGGAGATGGATGGTCTTCGGAAATATATACTGAAGACATGACAGGCACAGTACTTAATCTGTATGGTGTAACTGACAAAGTACGCCCTGTTCTGGATGCTTTTGAGGCAGATACAGGTATTCGTGTTGAACATTTGACAATGAAAAATGGAGAGATTCTTCAAAGACTGACAAACGAAGCTGACTCCGGCGTTTCAATTGCTGACCTGTGGTTTACAGGTGGTGCGGATACATTCATTGACGCTTCGCAAAATGACCTGCTCATCGCATATCAGTCACCAAGCGGTGCAGATTTAGATGACAAGATGAAGGACGCAGAAGGATACTGGCATGGAACATCACTGACTTTGGTCAACTGGGTGGTTAACAAGGAACTGGTTGAAGAAAAGGGTCTTAAGATGCCAGAGACTTGGGACGACCTGCTGCAGGAAGGCCTGAAGGGTGAAGTTTCAATGTCAAACCCAGCATCATCGGGTACGGCATACAATGTGGTAAGTGCGGTACTTGAAACAAAAGGTCAGGAAGAGGGCTGGAAATATCTTGACAGCCTGATTGAACAGGTTCCATACTTTACAGCACGCGGTAGTGACCCTGCTAAGAACGTTGTTGCCGGTGAAGCCATTGTAGGCATCAATGCAAGCAACGGGGACAGAGAGCTGGAAATCAACAATCCGCAAATTGCCCTTGTTTATCCAAGTGATGGCACTGGCTGGTGGCCTCAACCGGTTGCTATTGTCAACGGAACAAAAAATGAGGACGCAGCAAAGGTATTTATTGACTGGGTACTCTCAAAACGTGGTATGAAGGTAATAGCGGACTCAAGAAATGCAGCGGTTGCGCGTACCGATGTCGAAACGCCTGAAGGTATTGTGGATATTTCCACTTTGAATCTGTTTGTGACAGACTTCCAGGCCAATGCTAAGAATCGTGAAGGGATTCTCGAAGAATGGACAAAACACGTAGAAGGCAAGTAAACCTTAAAGAGTCGGCATTTATGTCGACTCTTCTTTACAGTTTTTTGATGCTTATAATTACATATGGGGCATTTGCGCCGGTCCTTGCGGTCATACTTTATGGTGCAGGCAGTGAAGGGGCCCAGTCAGATAGCTATTACTTTTTGAGGGCGATTGAATATCTCAAAGACAGTCTTCTTCTGGCGGTACCCGTAACAATAACTGCGACATTCTGCGCTACGGTGCTCAGCTTCACCTTGTGGCGGCTCAAGTTTAAAGGCAGGCAGTTTGCACGGGTCATGGCCCTCGCACCGCTTTTGAATCCACCATTTGTTGGAAGCATATCCTTCATCATGCTCTTTGGAAAAAGGGGATTGATCACCCACGATCTGCTGGGGCTTACGGTAAGTCCATTTGGCTACTGGGGTGTATTCATCATGCAGGTAATCGGGCTGACGACCTTGGGGTATCTCTTCATCAGCAGCGGTGTGAAGAGCATGCAAACCATTTATGAAGAGGCTGCACGTACCAGTGGCGCTTCTGAGTGGCATATACTGAAAACAGTGACCTTGCCTATGCTTAAGCCGGAAATAATGGGTGGTATGCTGCTCATTTTTCTTGCCTCAATGGCAGACTTTGGAACACCCTTGATCATCGGTGGTCCATTTCAGACTTTGAGTTCGGACTTATACATTCAAATAACAGGTCTTTATGATATGAAAGGTGCATCAATTTCGGGTGCGGTTCTTCTTCTTCCATGTATTATTGCTTTCATTATGCAGAGAAGGCTCGTCAAAATGAAACGGTACTGGGGAAAAGATATTCAGAAGTATACATTGCTTTACCCAAGAACACATAAGCTGGTTCGCGCGGCGCTCATTGGCTTTTGCATTGTTTTTCAAGGTATGCTTCTTCTGAAGTATGGTTTCATTGTGATTGGTGCCTTTACTGCCAACTGGGGACACGACTACACGCTGACACTCAAGCACTTCTTCGATTTATCCAGCCGGGAATGGACGCCTTTTGTGAACAGCGTCAAGCTGTCACTGGGCGTAAGCTTCATGAGTTCTTTTCTCGGTATTCTGAGTGCCTATGTCATCCATAATGGTAAGAGGGGAAGCACAAAGGCTCTGGAACTCATAGGAACCTTACCCGCCGCGGTACCAGGAATTTTATTTGGAATTGGATACCTTGTAACCTTCAAATATCCCCTATTTGGTGCGGGCAGATTCTATTTGAAAGATATGAAGGGCATTGTCCTTCTTGGAACAGGCATTATCATTTATCTAATATGCATTTTCAGGTATATGAACGTGGGTCTGCGTTCTGGAATGAGCCTGCTTGAGCATCAGGATCCCAATATTGAGAACGCAGCCTATACACTGGGCTCGAGCAAACTCAGAACCCTTTATACAATCAGTGTTCCGCTGCTTACACCTGCATTTCAAATTGCCTTTGTGAAAAACTTTGCTTCTACAATGACCACACTGGGCGCTATAATATTTTTACTTCTGCCGCGCAACAAGGTGGCGGTACAGCAAATATTTCAGATTATAACCAGCAGCGAAATCGGTGTTGCAGCTGCAATGTCCCTATCGCTTTCAATGCTCATGGGCGTTTTTCTACTGCTGTTTCAGCTTATTATCCATCACAGGAAAATCTTTGGACGCATAAGGAGGGGATATCATGCAGATTGAATGTAAAGGAATCAGCTTCAAATATGATCAGGCGGCAAATGCGCTGGAAAATTTGGAGCTCAGCATTCGTTCAGGAGAACTGATTGCCCTGCTGGGACCTTCAGGCTGCGGAAAAACGACGCTGCTTAGACTTGTTGCCGGACTCTTGCCCATGCAAGAGGGAGAACTCTATTATAACGAGCAGGAAATATCCTCATGGGCACCCCAGAAAAGGAACACAGCCATGGTTTTTCAAAGTTACGCTTTGTTTCCCCATCTGACTGTTTCAGAAAACATTGCCTATGGACTTAAGGCTAAGAAGTTTACGAAGTCAGAAGTGAAAAAGAGAACGGATGACTATTTGAGCAAGGTGCATTTAAAGGGGATGGCAAACCGCATGGTCCAGGAACTGAGCGGGGGCCAGCAGCAACGTGTAGCTTTGGCAAGGGCACTTGTGCTCAAGCCGGACGTCCTTCTTTTTGATGAACCCCTCAGTAACCTTGACGAAAAGCTGCGTGTGAAAATGCGCAGGGAAATCCGTATGCTGCAGCGCGAAAGCGGCATAACCACGATATACGTAACACATGATCAGGAAGAAGCCATGGCAATAGCAGACAGAATTGTGGTTATGGATGCTGGACGAATTCAGCAAATAGGTTCGCCGCAGGAAGTCTACAGTAGCCCTAAAAACGCCTTTGTAGCCGACTTTATGGGCATCAGCAATATGATAGATGTAAAGGGTGAGAAACGCATGTTCAGACCCGAGCATATTGCTATATCACCAAGTGGCTCTCACTCGGGAAAGGTCAAGTGGACCGAGCATCTGGGGAGCATTCAGCAGATTTGTCTGGACACGGATTTGGGAGAAATAATCGCCCACCGCTTCACAACGGAAGCTGTAGAAGACGACTTAAAGGCAGGGGAAATTGTACATTTTGAATTGGCAGGAAACGGTATAGTGATAGAGTGAATTGAAGGAGCACATAATGATTGATAAGACGAAGACCCTTCTTGAGATTGTGGAGGACCATCCTGAGCGGGAGACAACCATACGTGCCTTCGATGAGAAGGCAGGAGTTTGTCTTTTATGTTCCAATCTGTTTGACAGCGTTGAAGCCATAGAGGACCAGTATGGGATTGACCTCAGCGAAATGGTAAATAAACTCAATACCCTATAGGGCGGCATGACTTAAAAAGAAAATCCAGAAGGCTTATGTATGAGGAATACAAAGGCTTTCTGGATTTTTTTATGCAATCAAACTTCAAACAGATAGCCTTCACCACGAATTGTAATCAGATAGCGGGGCTCATTCTTATTGTCTTCTATTTTTTCACGAAGGCGCATGATATAGGTATTTACCGTGTTTTCCGTATAGATATCACTGTTCCAGACATCGAGGAGAATTTCTCTTCTGCTCAGTACGCGGTTGGCGTTTTCAATCAGGTATAGGAGAAGGGTGTACTCAGTTGCTGAAAGATCAATCAGCAGATCGCCCTTTGTAACCTTGTGGGAGCTTTTATTGATTGTGATCTGCCCGATCTGGATAAGATCATTTGAAGTCTGACTGTCCGCATCGTATACAGAACTCCGACGTATGTTTGATTTTACTCGGGCAACGAGTTCAAGTGGATCGAATGGCTTTGTGAGGTAGTCATCCGCGCCGATTCCCAGTCCGAGAATTTTGTCCGACTGGGCAGTTTTCGCAGTCAGAAAAATGATGGGGACCATGGAGTGCGCACGTATTTTCTTGCAAGCTTCAAAACCGTCAACTCCATTCATATTGATATCCAGTATGATCAGATCAATAGAAGAATCTGCAGAAAGTCGTATGGCATCTTCTCCGGTAAAGCCAGTGACGACGTCAATACTGTTAATGCGCATGAAGTCGGAAATCATGGAGACAATACTTTTGTCATCATCTATTATCAGTACTTTGGGCATGGCATGTCCTTTCGTAGTCTCTTTGATTTGACCGCTTTGATTTGAGTCTATTTTATCAGATATTTGATGGTTTTTTCATGGGAATATATAACACTTTATGACAGTTCTATAACAGCATTATACAGAAGTGTCCATAATCAGAAAATTGCGAAATATACAATGTATAATGTGCATGTAATCATAAAATACGGTCTCGATAGGAGGTAATTATGGGAAAACCTGCAGAAAAATTATCGATGGATCAAGAGTTTAAGTTTGCTGCAACACCAGCAGACTGGATCAGATTCATTGGACTGAGTGCAATCGGAATATTTATGTTTTTCATACCGGTTACAATTGGTGGCAGCAGTACGATTCCGCTTGATCATGCAGTTACATTTGTGAAAAACGGGGCACCGGCACTCATGCCATTTTATGGACTTCTGGTTATTGTTCTGGGAACAGTGTATCCCTTCTATACTAAAACATGGAATAAGAATACGGTAACCACTGTGTTTTCACTGGCGAAAATAGTTGGACTGGGTGTTGCCTTCATGGCTGTTTTCAACTTTGGTCCAGCTTGGCTCTTTGAACCTGATATGGTGCCATTTTTGTACAATAAGCTCGTGATTCCAGTAGGTCTGATTGTTCCGCTCGGATCGGTATTTCTAGCATTTCTTGTGGGATACGGCCTGCTTGAGTTTATAGGTGTCATTATGCAGCCAGTTATGAAGCCTATTTGGAGAACACCTGGTAGAAGTGCCATTGATGCGGTGGCATCATTTGTTGGCAGCTATTCAATTGGACTTCTGATAACAAACCGTGTTTACAAGGAAGGCAAATACACAGCAAAGGAAGCTGCAATCATCGCGACAGGATTCTCAACGGTTTCGGCGACATTTATGATAATTGTAGCGAAAACGCTGGGACTCATGGATATGTGGAATTTTTACTTCTGGTCGACACTGGTCATTACATTTGCAGTAACTGCCTTGACTGTCCGTGTCTATCCACTCGCTAAAAAGCCGGATACAAACTATTTTGGCGCATCCATTGAAGAGGAAAAAAGAGAAGGCAATATCTTTGCAAATGCCTTTGAAGATGGACTGAAGGCGTCTTCTGAATCCCAGTCCCTTGCTAAAAATATTACTGATAACTTTGTAGATGGCTTCAAAATGGCCATGGGTATTCTGCCATCCATACTGTCCATAGGACTTCTTGGACTTGTTTTAGCCAAATACACGCCTGTCTTTGATGTTTTAGGATACATTTTCTATCCTTTTACAGCTCTGCTGCAGCTTCCAGATGCCATGCTTGTCGCAAAAGCAAGTTCTCTTGAAGTCGCGGAAATGTTCCTGCCTGCACTACTGGTAAAGGAAGCGGCGCTTTTAGCCAAGTATGTTGTTGGCGTTGTGTCCGTATCAGCTGTACTTTTCTTCTCGGCATCGATTCCATGTATTCTGTCCACTGAGATTCCACTTTCAGTAAAGGACATTATCATTGTCTGGATTGAGCGTACGGTCTTTTCCTTAATTCTAGCAGCAATGGTTGGACATCTGTTTCTTTAACTGCTGACAGACTGGGGACGCTCAGGCTGAAAGGCAGCACAAACTTCAACAATCCATTTGACCCGTTGTCCCTTACTGTGTTGGCAGCGGGTTTCTTTTGTTCTCAAGATCTAAAATATGGGCTACAATGATTAGGAAGGGGGGAGGACAATGTCATTAAAGCGTAAAATCACATTTTTAATCAGTATGATGCTGATTATCATGATTCTAATTTCCATAAAGGCTATTTATACACAGTCCAGCAAAATACTCAATGAAGAAGCAGAAATCCGAATGACGGCCCAGTTGAGCCGAGCCAATGAAAACGTGAGTTTGCTCTTTAAGAGCATTGTGCTTGAAACGGAGAAGCTGAGTCTTGACAAGCATGTGAAGGACTACTTTACCGGGGCGATTACAGGCGCAGAAAGTGATACCTACCTGACACAGCTCATGGATGATATGAACCATATCAGACCTGTTTATATGGACCTTTTCCTGGTGGACCACAATGGCATCATTGTAACTGCAGCAATGGCTGAAGCGGTGGGGGTAGATGTCAATGGTCGCCAGTACTATAAGCATGCTGTGGAAATGAAGGAAATCAATACGAGTGATATTATTCTGAGTCGGGCAGACCAGACACAGATTGTCATAACCCTTACACCTACTTACGGAAATGATGGAGAGGTTTTAGGATATACAGGCATTGCAATATTTGCCACCTACTTTTCAGATTTTCTATCTGATTTCGAAACCAACGACGAGAGCCGATATATAATTGTAGACTCATACGACAAGATTGTATCGCACCCTAACAAGGACATGATTTCAATGCAGTTTGATAACTTTGGCCTGGGCGATATTGAAGCGGTGCAGGGGGACCAAACCTATGTCATGACTAAAATCGATGGTCAAGCAAATATTGTTATGGAAAGACATCTGGACTTTAACAATTGGCGCATTGTTTCCTATATGGAGGCCGATAAGATCTACAGCAAATCGCGCGAGGTTTCCTATACCATGTTTCGAATTGGGATTGTCTTTGTGCTGATTGCCATAGCCATGGGCATATACATTACCAACTTTGTCTCAAAGCCCATAGTTGAAATTACAGAAACCATCAACAAGATTATTGATGAAGAGGCCCTCTATAAGACAAGCATGATCAACATGCTTCCCTTTGAACGATTGGAAACACGCCATGACACAGCTGTAGCTCAGAATGAACCTAAGGAAATCAGTAACTTTAGGGTAGCCATGCTGGGTTTCAAAGGAGTTCTTGAGCGGGGTGCCAAGAACTTTGATATTGAGAACAGAAAGCTGAAAACCTTCATCGATACCATGTACGATGAGCTGGATGATATCAATAATAGAAACCTGGATTTCATTTCTACCTTATCGCATGATATACGTACACCCCTTACGCTGATTAAAGGCTATGCAAGGGGGCTTGAAAGTGGTGAGGTCATTGACGGGGCAATGGAAGACAAGTTCAAGTCTGGAATTGTGAAGAGCGCCAATGACATTGAGAATCTCATTTACAACGTGCTTGACTTTGCCTATGAAGTCGGTGACAAAAGTGTGCTCAACAAGAAGGAATACGGTGTACGAGAAGCAGTTGACCAGATTCTGTTTGAAGTCAGCCAGCTTTATGCCGAGGAAGAACGGGAAATCCGCTATAAGGTTGATGCCTTTGATCGGCCAAGTGACATTGAAGAAAAGAAGGTAGTTATTGATTTGATGAATATCAGCCGTGTGCTGATTAACCTGATCAACAACAGTTTAAAGTACTCCGTCAAGGGGGACAGCATCATACTAAGCATACAAAACTGGCAGGACAAAATCCGATTTGAAGTCTATGATACTGGAAAAGGCATTCGGGATGGAGAACTTGAAAAAATTACGGATATTTTCTATAGAACTGAAGACTCCAAAGATAAGAAGGGCTATGGTCTTGGGCTCTACATCAGCAATCAGATTCTAAGCGGGCATGAAATACCGCTTGCCATAGAATCGGAGTACACTGAATATACTAGGATAAGCTTTGAAATTCCAGTCATTACAGTGTAGGATATAGATATGCACAAGCGCATTATTTTGGACTTGGAGGAAAATATGGAAACAGTATTTTATAAGTGTCAGACGTGTGGCTTTGTACATCAGGTGCCGTCTTATTGGAGTGGATATGCTCCAGACGAGGAAATCGAGATGGAACATGTCAATTTAGAAACCAAGGAAATGTGTGAAGATAAGGTTTTGAAGCTGATAGAAACATAAATTAAGGCATTTGAAAAAAGCTCAAGAGATGAATCTTGAGCTTTTTTGGCATTCTAATCCAATTTGAAGGACTAGAATGCCAAAAAATGAGCAAGATTCTATAGAATTGTTGAATTTAAGGACTGAATCTAGTATATTGATTATGCATGTAAGGTGTTCATGTAAAAATTATGTAAATTACGTACTATGAAAGGACAATCTGCATATATGCTGAAAGAAACCATGAGTGACTATGTTTACAGAATCCTGAAAAGGAAAATAATTTCTGGCGTATACGGACCAGGCTCGAAAATCACTGAAACGGGAATAGCCAAGGAACTGGAAGTCAGTGCCACACCGGTTCGAGAAGCCTTTAAGCGTCTAAGTTCAGAAGGTTTCGTCGAAAGCATACCATTTAAAGGCATACATGTTAAATATTATACAGAACATGAAGTGGAACAGGCTTATGAAGCCAGGGCGAAAATAGAGGCACTTGCCGTCAAGCTGTTTATCGAACGAATGACGCCAAAAATGATAAGCAGTCTTGAAGCGATCATGAAGACTGCTGAAATGGAAAGTGATTTACATGTCTATGAACGTGTGTATTCATTTCATGAGTTCATCATTCTTGAGTGCCAGAGCGACATTGTCTATCGACTCCTGTCATCAATCAATGCGGTGATTGATGTGGATAGAGCAATCCATATGGCTAAGCAGGTAGATGATTCCCAGACTATAAAAGACCACCAGTTCCTTCTTGATGCAATCAAAAATAGAGATATAAACACGGCGCAGCAGCGAATGGAACGGATTTCGATTTCAAATTATAAGTGCATAACTTCTTGAGTATTTCCAGATAGAATTTTTTGTTGGGAAAATTCTATAGAATATACAATGTACAAAACGTGTGTGGGCACACAAAGGGTATCTATGGAGGGACTATGGGTAAATTAGCAATCAAAAAGAGTTTGAGAAAGACGGTACTGCAGATTTTCGTTGTTGTTTTATCACTTGTTATGGTCAGTGTGTTTTTTCTGACCACGTACATCTTTTCTGAAGTTCTGAAGTACAGCAACAAGGAACTGGCTAAGAGCGTGAGTCATGAAGTGAGTTCGTCAGTTGATAACTATCTGAAAGGCTATGAAATGATTGTGGAAAGTCTTGCAAAGCAGGACATTTTCTCTGACTACAAGGCAGACGACAATAGGACGCTGATCAGGGATACGCTTAAGAGCTTCGCCAGTCAGGAGAGCGATCTGTTCTATATTTATTATGGAACAGAGGATGGGGAGATGTTTGTGCTTCCTGACAATTCCTATAAGAGAAGCAGCCCAAAATCACAGCAGTGGTATGTGAATGGGAAGCTCGCAGAAGGCTTTACATGGTCAAATCCTTATTATGATAATGCAACAGGGGAGTATGTCGTAACAGCTTGTCAGCCGGTCTATAAGCAGGGGGTCCTCCAGGGTGTGATAGGCATTGACATATCTCTTCAGATGCTGATGGATAAGGTGAATGACATTACAATCGGCGAAAAGGGCTATGCTTTCATCGTGGATAAGAATCAAGTGGTGCTAGCGCATCGTAATCCTGAAATTGTGGGAACCATAACGGATGTACCGGAGCTCGTAGACGCATTAATCGGAAACGGACCGGATGATTTTGATTACGCATTTATAGAAAATGGAGTAGAAAAATCAAAGTTCGCTTCACTGGATCATCTGACGAATGCTGACTGGGCAGTCATTTCAACCATGTATTACGATGAGGTTGAAGAAGGCGTAAACGCTATTGCGAAGTTCTTCGTTGCAGCAGCACTTGCGGCCATACTCCTTGCAGTTGTGCTTGTTTTTCTTGCTACGCGAAAGTTTAACAGGAACATACGTAGTCTCGTTGAAACCATGACACAGGCAAAAAGTGGTGACATGCGCGCAAGGGCAGAATTTACGAGCCATGATGAAATTGGACTGCTTGCTCAATATTTCAATGAAATGATTGAAGACATTGGAGCGCTCGTTGGCAATATCCACTCGGGCTCGGAAACGCTTCTGGACGTTTCAGAAAATCTCGCTGCTATGAGCGAAGAAGTCACAGCATCGGCTGAAGATATTAGCAAGACTGTTGAAGAAATCACACTAGGCTCTCAAAATCAAGCGAATGATTCTGAGCAAAGCGTCATGCTGGCAATGTCACTTGCAGATAAATTCAAGCATTTGGAAAGCTTTACTGCAGACATGCAAAGTACGGTTGAAAGCTCTGATCAAGTTTATAATACAGGACTTGAATCCATTTCGAACCTTCAAATGAAAAATGAAACCGCCAATGCGGCAAATCAGGGCATAGAACGCGTAATCCTTGAACTTGACAGCAAGACGGGTGAAATCACAACCATTCTACAAGCCATTTCAGCCATCTCAGTTCAAACCAATCTTCTGGCCCTCAACGCGTCTATTGAAGCGGCGAGAGCGGGTGAACACGGTCGAGGATTCGCAGTGGTAGCAGACGAAATACGAAAACTGGCTGAAGAATCTGCTCAGTCAGCAAATGAAATCGCCTTGATCATGACGCGTATCGGTGATGGTGTGAAAGAAACCGTTGAAAGTATGACGTCTTTGAAGTCAATTTCTGACGAGCAGACCCAAGCCGTTGAGGTTTCCATTGAAGCCTTTGAAGCACTCAAGGCTTCTTATGTAAAAATCAGTGCCTATATTGGTCATATTGTTACAGCAACACAAGCGCTTGAACTGGATAAGGACAAAATCATTACAAATATTGAAAACATCTCTGCAGTTACAGAAGAGACAGCAGCCTCTACGGAAGAAGTCAACGCCTCCATGGAACAGCAGGTAGGTGCCATAGATCAGGTCGCTCAGTTTGCCCAGAAGCTGAATGGTCTTTCAAGAGACATGCGGGAAGACGTAAGCAAGTTTAAAATCTAGTCCGTAGACCCTCACTTCACTAAGAACAAAAGGTAAGTGGGGATCTTTTTGTGTCGGATTTTTCAAAATCCTTGACATGGGGGCATATTAAAGATAGGACTATATGACTAAAAGGCTCTAGGTATAAGTCGTAAGCTTTTGATTATATTGCACTAAAATTGTGTATGAATGTATGAAGTAAGCGAAAGTGTGTATAATTATGTGTAGAGTGACAAAAAATACACAAATGAGTGGATTCAAATTGAAGATTGGGAGACGTATCGTATGTTTTTTAAGAGAAATGCCAAAGCTGAGACAAAAGAGGACAACATGGGCTGGTTAATGGTCCAGCTAAATGAAATAGCCAGTGGTACCAGGGTCTTGTTTGACAGCGAAAATGGCAATCAGGCTCAAGCGGTAACAGCACTTAATCAGATTCTGCAGAAAGAAGAAGTAGACACTGAGGACTTGCTTCTGTGGATGTTTGATTTACTCATTGATCTGAGTCAAATGACTTATGTCAAAGAAATGTTAAAGAGTGTTGCACATCAGAATGAAATCGTAGAAGGGGTATCTTCAACGAGCCAGGAAGTCGCTGCATCTGTTGAAGATGTTTCAAACTTCATTATGAAATCAGCTGAAAAGTCACAGAATGCGTTTAAGCTCTCTGAGCGCAGTGTTGAAGAAGTCAAGGTCGTTATGAACGAGACCCTTGAAACTTCTAAGGCATTCAAGGCCATGGTCGGGGATATCCATACCATTACAAATGAGATGGCTTCAATCAATGAAATGGTGGATATTATCAAGAGTATAGCTGATCAGACCAACCTGCTCGCACTCAATGCATCTATTGAGGCTGCAAGAGCGGGTGAGGCTGGAAGAGGCTTCGCAATTGTAGCAAGTGAAATCAAGAAGCTTGCGGACACGACTAAAGAGTCTGTTGCCTTTATTGAGAGCTCAACTTCGACACTGAACGTCAATATCAATGGCGCAGTCGAAAAAATTGAAAGTGCAGATGCGCGGTTTGAGAAGAATAAATCTCAGCTTGAAATACTGCAGTCGTGTATTTTTGACATGGGGACCTCCGTACGTGAAATCAGCGAGAATATGGAAAAAATCAGTGCAAATGTCGAGGAACAGACAGCGGCGACTGAAGAAGTTGCTTCGAGCATGACCGTACTTCTTGAAACGAGTCATGACTTGGAAGGGCGATGTCATGAGACCGCAAAGGGTCTATACGATCTGAGCACCAATATTGACAAGATGCGTATGGAAAACTGGGACAAGAAATCTGAACATGCAGAGGCATCTGAAATCATGATGTGTATAACAGACCACATCATGTGGTGTTGGCGCGTACACAATATGATCCTGGGCCTTGAACAGCTTGACGTAAAAGATGTGAGTGATCATAAAAGCTGTAGGCTCGGAAAGTGGCTTGCGGCATACAGGACTGAGGACAATTCAAAGCTCAAGGCACTCAGAATGCTTGACAGTCCGCACGAGCAGCTTCATATCGAAGCCATCCATGCAATCAGTGCTTATAATGCAGGCGATATAAAAACTGCAGAATCGCATCTGGATGCCATGAACAGTTACTCAAAGCGTGTTGTGGAAGCACTCCATCTCATAAAATAAGGTGGATCGAAATAAGATAGATTGAAATAAGACAGTTTTTATCTATACCAATCAAGAGCCCGCCAACCTGAATTTTCAGGTTGGCGGGCTTTTTTATCAGCCGGGTTTTGAAATGGTTTAGTCTTTCATGCTAATCCGATTTCTGCCGTTCTCTTTCGAGTGGTAGAGCATTTCATCGTGCTGGTTGCATAAGATAGCAAAATGACAGTGATAAGAAAGTTTACAATCATGACATAGTGAATGCGTTTTTTGAATTTTGTGTTTGGCATTTTGTCACCTTCCAGTTTTAATTTATTAGGGACATATATACCCATGCGGTGCGACAGAGAAACGCCTATGAAAACAAGTGAAATGATGTTAAAATAGTACTAGATACTAATACCACATTTCAAATAGAGGGGGACTATTGATGTTTTTAAATGACCTATTTAAAGCCTGTCCGGAAAATGAAGTAGCGATTATTTCTGGAGACTTGGAAATTACATATAAAGAGCTTGCAGAAAACATAGGTAGATTCAGAAGCTACCTGAAGGCAATGGGTGTTGAGCCAGGAGACAATGTTGGCCTGTATTACAAGAACGGTGCCGAATTCATATATGCCTATTTTGCTGTTATCGGGCTGGGTGCTGTAATCGTTCCATTCAATAGAATGCTGACAGCACACGAGGTTGAGTATATTGCAAATGATGCAAAAATGAAGCATATCATAACTATGACAGCACTTGACCTTCCAGACCACTATAGTCAAATTGTTGTCCCTGAGTGCATTGGGCAAATTCTAGCCACTGAAATAGTAGAAGAGGCTTCAATTGCAAGAGATATGGATGATGTGACAACAATCATCTACACATCTGGTACCACTGGTCAGCCGAAAGGCGCAATGCTGACACATCAGAACCTGATCAGCAATGCGGACAGTGTTGTGAAGCACTTCGATATGTCAGGTGAAGACAAGTCCCTATGTGTGCTTCCAATGTTCCATAGCTTCGCTTGGACGGTATGCGTGCTGGCACCGTTCAAGTCTGCCTCAAAAGTGGTAGTTGTTGAAAACTTCATGCCAAAGGATGTCATTCGTACAATCGAAGACAAGCAGGTGACAATGGTCAGTGGTGTACCGACGATGTACACTTATTATCTGGCACTTGGGTCAGCAGAGAATTTCAAATCTGTACGCGTTTTTATTTCAGGGGGCGCATCATTGCCTGTTGAAATTCTTGAGAATTTTGAGAAGAAAATGGACAAGCGTATTTTCGAGGGGTATGGTCTTTCGGAAGCATCTCCTGTAGTTACCATAAATCCACTGAGTCTGGTTAAGCCAGGATCTATCGGCACGACACTTCCCAATGTTCAAGTCAAGGTTGTACTTGATGATGGTACAGAAGCGCCTGTTGGAGAAAGAGGCGAACTCCTTGTCAAGGGTCCGAATGTCATGAAGGGCTACATTAATCTTCCTGAAGTCACACAGAAGACAATTCAGGATGACTGGCTGCATACGGGTGATGTCGCATATATCGATTCAGAGGGGTATGTCTTCATAGTAGACCGAATCAAGGACATTGTCATCGTAAGCGGACTTAATGTTTATCCGAGAGAAATCGAAGAACTCCTCTACCAGTTTGGAGGTATCGTTGAAGCCTCGGTCATTGGTGTGCCTGACAAGAAAAGAGGGGAAGTCACAGTCGCATACATATCGATTGGGGAAAATGCAGATTTTGACGATACAGCCCTTAAGGATTATCTTAAAGAGAATTTGGCCCAGTTTAAGCTCCCGAAAAAGATCATCAAGCTGGACACCTTGCCAAAAAATGCAACAGGAAAGATTATGAAAAAGACCCTTCGTGAAATGTTTGTCGCTGGTTAGTGCATTTTGACATAATTTATACACAATTTACTGTTATACTTACAAAAGACAGGAAAAGACGAATTTGGAGGAGACAAAATGCATAGAAAAAAACGCATAGCCGGACTTATGGCAGCACTTTTAATATCCGCAGCAGTAGCTGGGTGCAGTGCGCAAAGCGGCAGTACATCAGAAAAAATCGCATCATATAACCAAGGTGAGCTTTCTAAAGATGCTTTTTATGAAAGACTTGTATCTGAAACAGGCTTATCAATGATGCTTGAAATGGTAGATAAAGGTATACTTGACGTCGTATACCCTGTAGATGACGAAATGAAGGCAGCTGTTGAAGAAAATCTTGCCGCAGTTAAGGAATACTACGGTGATGATTTTGAAAACGCTCTAAGTCAAAATGGCTTTAAGGGTGAAGATGCATACAAGGATGCTATGTATCTGAACCTTCAAAGAAATGCCTATATTACAGCTTATGTAGAGGAAAATGTCCTTGAAGCATCAGCAGTAGAGGAATATTACGATTCCTATACGCCTGACATTGAAGCAAGTCATATCCTCATTAAACCAGAAGGCGATTCAGATTCAGACTGGACAAGTGCTGAAGAAACGGCACAGAGTCTGATTGCCAGATATGAAGCCGGTGAACCATTTGAAGAGCTGGCATCGACATATTCTGCAGATCCTGGTTCGGGCGCTGCTGGAGGCTCACTCGGATCTTTCGGAAAAGGCGTAATGGTACCGGCATTCGAAGAAGCCGCGTTTGCGCTGGGTGTTGGAGAGCATACTAAAACACCTGTAAAGACACAGTTTGGCTACCACATCATCCTGAAGACCGGTGGCGATGAAAAACCTGCACTTGAAGATATGCGTGATGAAATTGTAGAAAACCTAGTCGCACAGGAGCTTCAAGCAGATGATTCTCTAGGATTCAAGGCACTTAAGGAAATGCGTGAAGAAAACGGATTTACAATTGATAATCCAACGCTTGACGACCAGTATGGTGTTATGATGCAGGAAATCGAAGCTGAATAAATCCATATGGATCAGCTTAAATGATGAAGAATATGAAAACTACCTCAATGCAGAGAAGCAGAGAGGTAGTTTTTTTATGCGCTGTAAATGTCAATGATTTGAAGGGGTGTGGTCACTATATGATCTGCGCCGTGGGCTTTGAGCTCTTCCGTGCTCCTAAAACCCCAGCTGACACCGATTGATGCGGCTTGGGCATTTTTAGCCGTAAGCATGTCGGTGTCCGTATCCCCAACATACAAAATGGAAGCAGTAGAGGCGCCTATGTCCCTTATGGCATTCAGGAGCATGTCGGGCTCGGGCTTGACGGGAATGCCATCCTGCTGGCCGATGACCGTATTGAATACATTTCTGCCAAAAAAGTAGTTGACCATTTCAACTGTAAAACTATGGGGCTTGTTGGATACGACAGCCAGCACTGCGCCTTTTTCAGAAAGCGCATCCAACATTTCTTTTATATGGGGATAGGGCTTTGAATTTTCTTTCCATATTTCAGCATAGAGTGTTTTTTGTTCAAGAACCATTTGTGGTAAAAAGGACTCAATTTCTGCATCGCTGGGAACAAAGCCTTCAGGCTGATCCTTCAAAGCTCTGCGAATGAGGTTGTAGACGCCGCCACCAAGATAATGATTGTACATTTCTTCAGGCCGTTCTTTAAAACCATGCTTGATTAGAATCCTGTTTGTAGCATGTGCCAAATCAGTTACCGTATCGAGTAATGTGCCGTCCAAATCAAATATGAGTGCCTTGTACATGATTTACCTCTCTTTGTCTTTTATTATTGATTAAATCAATTTTATCATGAATAAATTGGGAATAGGTGGATATTAATAAAAAGGACTCAAATTTTACTGCATAGCATAATGTAAATCAATGGACGAATAGGGTTTGAATGAATATAATTTACATAATAAGACATTGGCGAGCGAGAGGTGGCATATGAGAAAGTTACTTACTGCATTTGTGATAATGACATTGTACTTTGCTGCATCGGGAATATCCTTTTCAGAGAATATAGCTGATTTAAAAGTTGGAATCTATCCCAATGAACCCCTGCTTTTTTATGAGAATGAAGAGGCAAAGGGCTTTATGGTAGATTTGATCAATGAGATTGCTAGCCGTGAGGGCTGGACTGTGGAATATGTGCCTTACGCCTTTGATGAAGGGCTCTTGGCAGTAGAATCAGGTTCTGTTGACATGATGGTTGGTGTCGCCTACTCCGAAGAGCGCGAAAAGCGTTTTGATTTCAATGATGTTGCTCTCTTCGTCAATTGGGGCCAAATATACACCCATCCGACCAGTGGCATTGAATCCCTTCAGGATCTTCAATCGTCTGAGATAGGTGTTATGAAGGGCGATATCCACTACATTGGTGAAAATGGCCTGAAAAATACCCTGGATCAGTTTGGTATAACGCCGATATACCGTGAGTACGATCAAAAGTCTGACATGCTGTCCGACCTTGAGAAAAAGTCAATTGACGCAGTTATTGTCAATAGAACATATGGGGCTCAAAACGCATCCAATTATGATGTTGAAAAAACGCCACTTCAGTTAAACCCTGTAAACATGCACATCATCTTTCAAAAGGGCACGGGTGCAGGTCTTGCTCAAGTCTTTGACACTTACTTAAGTGAATGGAAAGCCGACAAACAATCCCTCTACTATTCCAGACTGGAAAACTGGTTGTCCGGTACCATGTCTGAAAGAACACCCCTCTGGGTATGGCCGGCTATTAGTGGCGGCCTCGTACTTCTTGTTTTGGCAGGCTTGCTCATAGGATTTGCACGCAGGGTGATTTGTAAGCAAACACTTGAACTCAGGGAGTTAAACCATAGTCTTGAGCAAAAAGTGCGTGAGAGAACCATGGACCTTGATGCTGCCAATCAGCATTTAAAGGCGTCTATGCTATCGCTGGAGGAAAAGCAAGCGGAACTTGAAGAAATGAATGCAATTCTGGAGGAACAGGTTGATGTCATAGAAAGAACCCAAAGCAGCCTGATAGAATCTGAAAAAATGGCCTCTCTTGGTCGCATGGTCGCTTCCATGGCCCATGAGCTCAATACACCTATCGGAATTTGTGTAACACTGCATTCAAACATGAAGCTTGTAACAAAGCGCATCAGAAAAGCACTTGCGGACAACAAGCTCTGCAAGTCGGAGCTCACGGAGTATCTGGATGATCAGCTGGTTACCCAGGCTATGTTTGAAAATAACATTGATTCTGTGGTTGGACTGGTAGAACGCTTCAAAATGCTTTCAAATGACAGAATACATATCAATGAACGCAAGATTAATCTACATAATTATCTGCATATGCAGCTGGAGTCCATGAGCCCTGAACTGAAACGATCAGCTCATGAATATAAAATTGAGTGTCCAAAAGATATTAATTTGGTGCTCGATCCTGCAGCACTCACACAAGTTATTAGAAATCTTACCATGAATTCGCTGCTCCATGGCTTTGAAGAAAAGAAGAATGGGAAAATCGAAATCAATGTGAAGAAAGTTCGCGAACGCGTTCTGATTGAGTATAAAGATGATGGCAAAGGCATAACGGAAGATGTGAGGGGCAAAATGTTTGAGCCCTTCTATACGACCAAAAGAAACCGCGGTGGAACGGGTCTTGGACTTTCCATAGTGCACAGTGCGGTGACAAAAACCATGGATGGTGAAATACGGGTTGATACACTCCAAACCAATGGGTTAAAATATGAAATAGAGCTGCCTCTTCGGGACACAGAATCCCCGAACTTCTCAGTTCCAAACAAAATCGGCACAATCAACAGGAGTGAAGATCATGAATCGACTAGCTGAAAAAATTAAAGCAGCACGTTTGAAAGCCAAGCTGACAGAAAAAGAGCTGGCTAAAAAATGTGGACTGTCTGTAGGGTACATCCTTCAGATTGAGTCAGGGAAAAAAATTGTTAAAGAAGATTTTGCAGAGAAAATACTCAGTGTTCTGGGTGAAAAGAATGAACGCCTTGAACAGGAGCTTCCAAAAGAGGAAGTAAAGACGGCTGTCAAAAAGACGGTCTCTAAGCAAAATGAAAGCATACGCAACATCAATCCTACAGGTCAGTGGGCAGATGCGCTGGCAGGTGTTATCAAGTCATTCCCAGTTACGGACCTAAAAACATCAAAGGCAGTAGACCATAAGGACTTGCCAATTCTATCGAAGAAAATCGATGGCATTCATGCGGACAAGGTCATGTTTGTAAGAGCCTCGGATGACTCTGCTAAGGCTCTGCACGTGCGAAGTGGTGATGTTGTAACTGTTGCCATAACGCATGAGATTGAAAATGGAAGGATATATGTCATTGAGCAAAACGGAGAGAAACAAATACGTTTGCTACGCAAAAACGGGGAAAAAATCAGCCTGTATCAATCAGAGGCTGGTACGCCAGTTCTACAGGTTCAAAAGAATGCACTTAAAGTGATTGGCAAGTGCATTAAGACTGAACATATGCTCTAGGATCCTATCCATTAATTTTAGGTGTTCAAAAAAATTCAATATTTTGCCAACCTGATTATTTATGAGTAGGTTGGGCATAAATAGTCAAGAGGAACCGATGCGGTTCCTTTTTGATTGACATAGGACAAAGTAGGTTAATGGAGTGTATCTATGATTAAATTTGTTGAAAAAAAGAGATGGTTATGGATTCTGTTTTTTTCGGCGTTGCTCTTCGGAAGTCAAATGATGCAAAGTCAAAGTTCTATGCAGGATGACACGGATACTGGAGAGAAGGAAAATGAGCAGCTGGAGGAGGTAACAGGTTCCTATTGTGGTTATGTGGCAAGCTTTAAGACTGGGGAGAGTCAGGTTGACATTGGGAGTTCACTTTCGGAGCTGACCTTTGTTTTCGACAGACAGAGTGTAAGAATGGAATACGAGTTTTTACATACGGGTCTGGTCGATACGAGTGGTGATGTTGAGGCAAGAGACTACTCAAAGGAAGGTGACCGAGTTGAAATGCGACTTGAGCTTGAGCATATTGGCGATGTTCGTGTAGTTGGAACCATTACAGAAAAGGATTTTACAGGAAAGATATACCTGCCTTGGAGAGGGAAATATGCAACAATGAATTTCATAACGACAAAAGGAAGTGTTGCAAATTGACTTTGCTTGAAGTCAACAGCAGCACTTCCTTTTTTGAATATGGCTTACTCAGCAAGCTCCATAAGTAAGCGCTTCAGTTCATCTACATTCTTAACAATGTGGTTTGCTTGAGCGTCCACAAGCTCTTCTTCTGATCCGTAGCCGTATAGGACGCCAATGCTGCTGATATCATGTGCCTGGGCGCCGATAATATCATGCTTGCGGTCACCGACCATGAAAAGTTTGCTTGTTGCTGTAACTGGCAGATGTTCCAGTACATGGGCAATAACATCTGCTTTGGCAGTTCTTGTATTGTCGAGTTTACTGCCGCCTACAAAATCAAAGTAGTCTGACATGCCAAAGTGCTTCAAAATATCAAGGGCAAATGGTTCAGGCTTGGAAGTCGCTACAGCTAAAATGCAGCTTTTACGCTTCAGGTCATTGAGCATTTCTTTGATTCCGTCATAAGGGATGTTCTCAAAAATCCCTTTTTCCTTAAAGTAGACACGGAAATAGCCAATGGCTTCCAGAGCCTTAGCTTCATCAAAGTCGAAATATTGCATAAAGGAATCTTTTAAGGGTGGACCAATGAAGTGAAGCAAATCCGTATTTTTAAATCCAGAAATATCAAACTGCTCTAGTGCGTAAATGACAGCATTGGTAATGCCCTCCATGGGGTCTGTTAGAGTTCCGTCCAAATCAAAAAGAATATAGGTATTATGCATGTCTAGCCTCCTTAAAAGGGACCATGCTTAAGAATTACAGATTCTTTGAGCTGGTCCCTTTGATACTTTGAATTTATCGCTTTGAAGGTTTTACTTTCTCAGTGGCACAATTACATCAAAGGTATCGGCATTTTCCTTGATGGTCGTGTCATTTCCAAGAACGCAAACGAAATTGTCCTGCATGGTTTTATTTAAAAGCTCAGCGTATTGTCTCAAGTCATCCACAGTCGTGCTTAGTATTTCGCGTCTGTCCTGCTGAAGCATGTCATAATCTATGCCGGAAATATAGTTTGCTGTGGCGGTTCTGCCTTTCATATGCGGCGTCATGGCAGCATCTTCCTTACTGATTGTACCAATAATGTATTTGTCCAGAGCGGACTGGTTCAAGTCAAGAGATGCAATGAAATCACCAGCGCCATCATAGACATTCAATGTTTCAGTCAGGTTGGGGTCGCGGTAGGATGCGACTGTCATATTGCCTGTCTGACTTGCTGAAATGGAGCAGCCATAAGCACCACCTTTGGCACGGATTCTGTCATGCAGGTATTCGCTGTTGAGTAGCGTTGTCAGGACATGAATACTGCCTGAATAGTCATAGCCGTGGTTTCTGTAATTAGAAGCCTTGGATACGTACTGGACACCGCCCGATGTCGTAATGCCTTCATTGATCTGTTTGAAGTTGTAATTGTGTACGGCTTTTTCATAAGGTGTATTGTTCATGCCACTATACAAACTGTCAAGTGTTGCCTTAAAACGCATGTAATCCTGGCGTGAGCCAGTTAGGCTGATGACAAGCTCGCGTCTGTTAAACACTGCTTTTGAAATCGCTTGGAGTTTGTTAGACAGGGCGTCAGACTCTACATCAAAATTTTGCACCAAATCGCTTAAGAACCAGTAGAAATCAAGTCCATAAAGGTGCTCTGTGTATCTTGCGATTGGAGAGTAATAGGACTGGCAGCGACGTCCTGCAATACTATGTCCATTTTGCTGGAATCCAGCCTCCATTTTGGATTTGTGTTCCTGCAGCAGGTCCTTCAGGCGTTTTCTGTCTGTAAATTGAGTTTCAACTAGAAGCTCATTCACAAGAGCGTTGACAACATCGATAGCCTTGCCAATCGCTTTTGTGCGTACAGCGACCTTAGGATAGAAGGTCTTATCTGTATCGGTTGCCGAGTAAACAATCGACTGGACTGTAACCCCACCTGTATAGCGGTAGATTTCCTTTGTCAAATCCACATAGGTGTGCTTTTCAGTGTCTAGCTTTCCAAGAAGTATGGTTAGGAGATTGACATAAGGCACATCCTCCAGGCCAATGTGGTTCAAATCAAAAATATAGTCAACATAGGCAATATCATTAGAGAAAATATCATGATGTAGAAGGGTTACCTCTTCCTCTTTTTCAACCGCCTGCGGGATGTTTTCCGCGTCCTTTTCAACATCAGATACGGAAAGCATAGGAATGGTTGCCAGTGCTTCTGGTGAATCTGGAGTGAGCTGTTTTTCTCTAAGTTGAGCATTGTCTTCAATGAGTTTTTCGATTTCTTCTGAGCTCAATTGCGTCTTGTAAGCTTCCAGCTTCTTTTCAATTTCTTTGGCTTTTTGATCCCCAAGTCCAGGCTGTGGTTTGAGCACGATAAGCGCCTGGTGCGGGTTCTGAAGAAACTTTTCTTCCAGGAACTCCTCAAAATGGTCTGTCTCAATCAGGTTTCTGATGGTTTCAAGAAGACCGCTGTATTTAAGGTATAGAGCAGGATCGTCATTGTAGAGCCAGCTCTGCATGGAGTTGATATGGTAAATGATGCCCTTGGTAGGGAAGCGAGAGGCCTCACGCATGTCATACTCAACAATATTGACAGAAGACCGGATCAGATCTTTGTCTATGCCGTCCTCAACAAGCTGGCGCATTGTATTCTCAATGATGTCTACAAACTGGTCCTTTTTATCTGTGCTCGTATTTTTCAAAATAATAGAAACACCTGCATGTGCACCGTCAGTTGCAGCAGCGGAAACCTCTTCGCCAAGTTCGGCGTCGCTGAGTGCCTTTTTGATTGGCGCGGCAGTAGAAGACACCAGTGCATGCTTGAGAATCTGACCTGTTAAATACTCGATAGGCTCTGTTACAAGCCCAAGATTGTAGCTGAGTGATAGATAGTCTCTATTCTCTGTGCTTTCATCTTCCGAAACAGGATAAAACGCGGTCTTCTCAACACGCTCTGCAAGAGGAGTCTGCAGGCTGATTTTTGAATCGATTTCCTGACGTTCAAAATGACACAGGTAGTCTTCATTCATATGTTGAAGATATTTGTCAATATCACCATTTCCGTAAAGGAAAAGATAACAGTTTGAAGGATGATAATACTTCTTGTGGAAGGCTCTGAAATCTTCAAGTGTAAGGTCTGGAATGAAATCAGGATTCCCGCCTGAAGAGTGGCTGTAGCACGTGTTTGGATAAAGTGCTTCATCTATGAGATCTTCAAGGAATGAGTCTGGCGTAGAGTAGGCGCCGCGCATTTCATTGTAAACCACACCCTTATAGGTAATGGCTTCATCCTTGTCATGGATATCATAATGCCAGCCTTCCTGCATGAATATTTCCGGCGTTTCATGCAGCATAGGGAAGAAAACACTGTCCAGATAGACATCCATCAGATTAGTGAAATCTTTTTCGTTCCTGCTGGCAACAGGATAGATTGTTTTGTCACTGAAAGTCATGGCATTGATGAAAGTTTTCAAAGACCCTTTGACCATGTCCATAAAAGGTTCTTTGGTCTTGTATTTTCTAGAGCCTGAAAGTACGCAGTGCTCTACAATATGAGGGACACCGGTGCTGTCAGTTGGCGGGGTGCGGAATGCGGCTGAAAAGACCTTGTTGTCATCGTCAGATTCCAGATTGAGGAGTTTGGCACCAGAGTGTGTATGTTCGAATATATAAGCGATTGCGTCAAGTTCCTCAATCGGGTATTTATCAATGAGTTCAAAGCCATGATAAGTCTTGTTCAATTCATATTTCATTTGATCTCTCCTTTGCGTCAAAAAATATACTATTTCAGTTATGTATATTATACGGGGAAAAGACCAATTTTAAAAGCATAAATATCCATATACTGTAAAAAGCGTCGGTAGATTTTAATGGAATGCACGGTGGATTGTCTTTAGAGTAATACATTGTATATGGGGTAACTATAAATAGGAGGGTAACTACGTACTTATATGGAGGCGAGTAAGATGAAAAGGGGATTCATATTACTTCTGATGCTTATGCTGATATTTACATCAGCTCTTCCTGCAAATGCAACATTTGCAAGTGTGAACGACTATTTTGACAAGCTCTTCATTACAATCAGTCAGAGTGCGGGTGATGAGATTGACAGCATTGGATATTCCATGCTGCCTTCAAAGATTATTGACGATCTGAAAAATGAATATGGCTATGGTGCAGAGGATGTGTCAAGTGTCGTGAGAATCAAGCCATCTTCTGTTACGGTCGCTTCTTCGCTTGTAATTAAGGGGGCTAACGTCGTCAATGACAATGCTGGATATATGATTGATTATGCGACAGATGGTCTTGATGCCGTTATTGACAGTATGGCAATACAGGTTATTGGAACTGCGACGCAGACCTACGGCGGCACACCAGGAAAGTATGCTGTATATGCATATTCCATGAGTGAAGACATGGAAGAAGCCTTTGTGATCCTAGATGAGGTGAGCAACATCAAGGATTTGGCATCTGTACAGACTATAGGCTTGACGCTTTCAACAAAGCTTCTGAATGCGGAAATGAATTATATCAATGAGCATATGCCTGCAGGTCTCAGCAATCTTTATGCCCTCGACAAAGGCGAAGCACAAGATCTGATTATCTTTGCTGTCTATATAGACAAGCTCAATATGGATTGTGGACTTATGGAAAAAGGTGTGAAATTTTACTATCTGAATAAGGAAAATGGTGTCTATTCTTATCCAAACTACCATAATGCAATGGTCTATTCTACAGTCAATATCTATCCGGATGATAGTGTCTTCTATTACACCTATGATGCTGCAAGACAGTCAGTGGAGTATGCAGAGTTGTATCCGACGCGCTCGAACATCTTGGCGGCATATGCCTTTGTTGAAAATGCCCCTGCTATCAATGCATCCAGCGAGCTCAGCGTTAGGGCAAATGCACTTATGGACACCCTGACCCTTCTTGAAAACACAAGTGCTGGTGAAACAGTCGTCTTTGCTGACGCCAAGCTTGAGTCCTATATAAGGACACAAATAG
This sequence comes from uncultured Acidaminobacter sp., assembly GCA_963678925.1. Classification (GTDB taxonomy): domain Bacteria; phylum Bacillota; class Clostridia; order Peptostreptococcales; family Acidaminobacteraceae. The sequence goes on from OY787533.1 coordinate 4,208,646, forward strand.
GCAAGCCATCAGGCACCTTGACCGCAAATGATCTGGCTGGTGTTGAGGAAATCTATGCTGCTTCAAGTGGAATCAGCGACATTAGCGGCATTGAGTACTGTGTCAATCTAAAGAAACTGGATCTTTCCCGGAATTCTATAAGGAGCATTGAGCCGCTGAGAGGACTTAGAGAACTGACCTATTTTGCAATACACAATAATCAGGTTTCTGATCTTGGCCCGTTGAGCAACAAGCAAAAGCTGACAAAGCTAGTACTTTGGAATAACAGCATAAAGGACTTGAGCCCCTTATCTGCCCTCTATAATCTGAAGCACTTGGATGTGAGCAGAAATGATATTGAAGATATCACTGCAATAAGAGAACTTACAAATCTTGAGGTCCTTTCAATTGCATACAACAACATTAAAAGCATTGAAGCGGTAAGGTATCTCACAAAGCTCTATCACTTCTATATTGGCGGAAATCCAATATATGATACATCACCTACAAACTCCTATTACAGCAATATAATCAACAAGGACTTTTAATCAGAAAGGCCGGTACGTATGATTTGCGGCTATAGTAATACGCAAATCGTAGCGAATCGGCTTTCATTTTACGAAAATACGCATTTTGAGCCTTAATATGTATAAATCATATGACAGGCTTTTTTTTGTGTAGTATGATTAAGGGAAGGGTGTATATAGGTGTGAACCGCCGGAGGTTGATATGCTTTACCATATATCTAAAATTGAACTCAAACAACAGGCCGACTCAGAGGAAATCTGGGAAAAGGCATTGAAAATACATGTAGCCAGAGGCGTTGGAATCTTAAGTGGCTGGCTGACACAACAAATACATACGACCGTTTCAGACCGAAAAATCTATGAAGTGACATTCGACTTTGGAATGGATGGACTACTGGAAAACCATACCTGTACCTGCTCAGCTGCTGAGGGCATTGAGGGTCTTTGTGAACATGGCATCGCCGCCCTGCTCAAAATGTATGACAGACAGGAACGTGAAAATGAGAAGCGCGCTGAAGCCGAAAGCGGACTTCATCAGAGCGAAGGTTCCCAGTCCAATCTGCTTGGAAGCGGTCTTGTTAAAGAAACAGTCAACGATGATATGACGCGGCAGATTCTTCAAATGCTTGATACAGATATGGAACCTGCTGAAAAGGAAATCGTCAACGTGGAGTTTCAGCTTGAATTTGGAGACCATGTCAATTTGGAAGGATATGCTGCGGCAATGTCTCTTCGCATAGGACTGGACAGATTTTATATTGTGAAGGATGCACGTGAATTTCTAGCTGCAATTAATACAGGGAGTCGTATCGAGTTTTCAAAGAACTTTGATTTCAACGGCAGCCGTCATACCTTTGGCGGCAAGGATCTGCAGGTAATGACCCTGCTGCTTGACCTCTATGAGGAAGCGGGTCTTGAAGCCGGCGAACAGTATGTGACTGAAGGGAAGTCCAGTGTATTTGAAAGAAAGTACATCCGGCTTTCTCCTAACAGATTCATGAAAATACTGGAATGTGTTGATCGTGAGCGGCTTTTTATTAGCGATGACAACAGCCAGTATCCTGCTGTAATACTTCAGCAGCTTCCCGCGCTTGAGTTCCAGCATGAAGTTGTTGGAAACCAGCTCTGCATTAAACTCAGTGAGCCTTATCCGTTTAAAATACTGGACAATGCCTTCACACTTGTTTATGACAATGACCGAGCTATTATTCTGCCTGGAGAGGACAAGCGCACAGCACTTCGACACGTGCATGAGCTCTTCTATACCAACACGGAGCTCTATTTTCCTGTTGAATATATGGAAGAAATCATCAATGCCGTTTATCCGGTTTTTAAAAGAATTGGCCGTGTGGTGCTTTCTGAAGAACTGTCAGATAGAATACTTCGAAGAAACCTTGAAAAACGGGTCTATCTGGACTATAGGGAGAAGGGCATTGAAATCAAGCTTCTCTTTGTATATGGTGACAAGGAGTATGATCCTGCTGCAGATGAAATAACCCCAGTTTCAGCACAAAGTAAAGACGCGATTGTGCTTAGGGACCGTGTAGAGGAACGTGCCTTCTTAAGGCGATTTGACAATCGGATATTTGAAAAAACCCAGACTGGTTTCAAGGTCTCAGGCGATTACAATGAGTACGTATTTTTGAGCGACTACGCACCTGTGCTCAAGCAGGAGTCGGTACTCTATGCGACGGATTCATACCGAGACAAGCGTGTGATCAGTGAGGCGCGAATTCACCAGAGCATTCGTTTGAATGAGACAGAAAACTACTTGGAATACAATTTTTCCATTGAAGGGATTTCAGAACGTGAGCTTAATCATGTTCTGAAGGCTTATAGACTTAAGAAGAAGTATTATAAGTTGAAACAGGGCGGCTTCATTTCACTTGAGAGTCAATCGTTTGAAATGATGCACTCACTAATGCGCAACTTTGATATCAAGACCAAGGAGCTTGGTAAGGATATTCGCCTGCCTGCCAGCGCTGCATATTATATTGACCATCATCTTGATAAAGAGGAAAAGCGCCGTGTTTCGAGGAATGACAGTTTTAAGCGACTGACCATGAAACTGAAAAATCCCCAGTCTATAGATATTGCGGTTCCAGACCGTCTGAAAAAGGTTTTAAGACCTTATCAGGTTACAGGCTACCAGTGGCTTCGAACCCTGTCTTCGCTTAAAATGGGGGGCATACTTGCCGATGATATGGGTTTGGGTAAGACAGTCCAGGTTCTAGCTTTCCTGCTGAGCAAGCAGGAGGATGGCGAAAAGGCGACAGCTCTTATTGTTGCACCGACATCGCTGGTCTATAACTGGGCTGCTGAAATTGATAAGTTCACCCCGGAGCTGACCTACCGTATTGTTCACGGAACGCGCCCGGAGCGTGAGTCAGCTATTGGAAATGAAGCGCAATGCGATGTGTTTATCACTTCCTATGCAACCCTTCGAAGAGACATAGACCTCTATCAGGACATGCACTTTTCCACAGTCATTCTCGACGAGGCGCAGCATGTTAAGAATGAGAGCTCTAAGGTGGCACAAAGTGTGAAGCAACTGGTTGCATCCAATCGCTTTGCCCTGACAGGTACACCTATGGAGAATCATTTAGGGGAGTTCTGGTCAATATTTGATTTTGTTCTGCCGGGACATTTGGGCTCGAGATACAGCTTTTCAAAGTTATACGAAAAACCGATCATG